>JAGNBV010000156.1 GCA_018004645.1 Bacteroidales bacterium | reverse complement strand
ATCTGGATACAGATCGAAATGCTGTTTCTTCAGGCAGTAGAATGGATACATGTTTTTTATGTTTTTTTAGCTGTGGCCATTATTTTTGTTGTTTTGTTGCCCCAAGTAAGAATTTTATACAAAAAGTAATTATTTTTTGCTGATATCTCTGTGGTATGTGCGTTTTGCATGCATTGCCCAGAGGAATAGGATATCTTTAAACCCAAACCATTGCTCAATAGTTCACTATGTCCCTATTGCGCAATCCGGATTAAAAATAGCTGCTACCGTCCCAGCAGTGGGTACATAGTTTGCATTTCGGCAGGCCGATAGCATCCACCAGATCGTCGAGACGCTGAAAAGCAAGTGTGGTAACACCGACATTCTTCCGCATTTGTTCAACCATGGCGTGGTATTTTTCGGTATTGCAGTCCGAATATGCTTTCATCTCGTCATTCTCTCTGCCTTCCAACTGTTTTACGGCGGTGTGTGTTGCCAGTTCGAGGCTGGAACGAGACCGGCTGAAATTCAGGAACTGACAGGGATATGTAAGCGGCGGGCAGGCAATGCGAATATGCACTTCGCCAATACCGGCTTTGTACAGGTCGCGCACATTATCTTTGAGTTGTGTGCCGCGAACGATGGAATCATCAAGAAAAACACCTCTTTTCCCCCGGATAATAGCATCGTTGGTTATAAGTTTCATCCGGGCAACCAGCTCGCGTTTATCCTGACTCTGTGGCATAAAACTTCGGGGCCAGGTGGGCGTGTATTTAATGTAAGGTCTTTTGTACGGCAGTTGTTTCTGGTTACTGTACCCCAGCGCATGGCCAATGCCGGAATCGGGAATGCCGGCCACAAAGTCGGCCTCCACCGTGTCGTGTCGGGCCAGCGCCCTGCCGCATTCATACCGGCAATCATCCACATTGATGCCCTCATAATATGATGGCGGATAGCCATAGTACACCCACAAAAAAGAACATATCTGCATTTTTTCATCCGGTTTACGCAGTTGTTCATAACCTTCAGCAGTCAGTCTCACTATTTCGCCGGGCCCCAGGTACTTTTCCACCTCGAAACCCAGGTTGGGAAAGGCAATGGTTTCAAATGTAGCAGCGTAAGCATTACTCTTTTTTCCCAAAATAACCGGAGTGCGCCCCAGTTTGTCCCTGGCGGCAATAATGCCATCCTGAGTTATGATAAGCATGGAGCAAGATCCCTGAATAGCATCAAAAACATTCCGGATTCCTGAAACAAAGTCTTCCTGTTCGGCAATCAGCATGGCTATGAGCTCTGTGGGGTTGATGGCGCCCTGGCTGATTTCGGTAAACAGGCGGTGCTCTTTCATAAAACGCTGTTCCAGTTCCCCTATATTATTGATTTTGCTCACTGAGGCTACAGCAAACCATCCCAGGTGAGAAGAAACGATGATGGGTTGCGATTCCGTATCGCTGATAACGCCTATGCCCGAATTGCCGCTGAAACCGGCAATATTGCCTTCGAATTTGTTGCGAAAATAACCGTCTTCGAGGCTGTGAATTGCACGCTGAAATCCTTTTTCCTTAGAATAAAATACCATACCGGCCCTTTTTGTTCCCAGATGACAATGATAATCAGTACCGTAAAAGACATCTTTTACACAATCTTCTTTAGAGATGCAACCAAAAAATCCACTCATAGTTTTTGTTTTATTAAAATTCAAAATTATAGATAACCACGCATTCTTTCCGGAAAAGTTATCAGCATATTTTGAACAGGCAGGAAAAGTTAGCAATCATCATAACAGAAAGATACCGGTCTGGATGTAATAAAACTTTTTCCACCCCGTCATTTTGGTTTTCGCAGGTGTTTTTCTGCCCATCATTTGAGATTTTGCACTTATATATCAGCACAAAATTATATTTTTGTATCACTAATTTTTACACTTTATGAAAACCCGCATCATATTTATTTTATTTGTATTTGCATGGCTTGGCGCAGGTGCACAAACTCAGATATTGTTCCAGTCGGATCAGACAAAATCATATCTCCTGAGTTTTACCAATTCATACGAAGAAAGCCAACAGGTTATCAACGAAATAGTGGATGCCATATCAAAAACCATCCCCAAGCCGGTATACCAGACAAAAATCACCTTAAATATTACTGAAAGTGTGAAGGTAACGCGTAAAGGCAATGTGGTGAGCATTTATGTCTCCTATCAGGATATGAAAATCAACGGAGATATCTTTTACAAGGGTTTTAATATGGCGGAAGTGTTGTTCCCTTCCAAATATGAGTTTAAAGCCACCCTGAGCCGCAAAAACGGCACAGTGCTGTATAATTTTACCCAGCCCAAAAACGATTTCAAACCAGATTTTAATGAAGTATTGCTTCAATGCAACGACGATTCGTTATCTACTGCCTACAACTTTATCATCAATGAAACCAAGTTGTACTATGATATGGTTGCCCGCGACCGCTTCCGTCAGAAAGCCGGCATGATAGATCAGTACTTTACTGCCGATATGGATTTGAACAATATCGGCAAACAACTCTCAACCATCAACCCCAACGCATTTGAAGAAACAGAAAAGACACAAGCCTCGCTGAACAGTTTTAACACCATGATAGACAACATTGGCCAGGCACCTTTCTGGAAAATGCTGCAGATAGAGAGTTTTGACCCGCTGATGCTGAAAACCAAAATCGTTGACATCAAAAAAAGCCTTACCGCTATCCAAAGTCAGTTGAATTATACGAAATCCATAATTCATGAATTGTATTACAACAAGGGCACGGATCTCTATGAAAAAAACAAAATGGCAGAAGCCAAAACCGCCTTTGAAAAATCATTACAGTATTATCCCAACTACTCTCCTTCGCAGTATTTTATGGCGCAGATAGCTTATGAAACCAACCAAATTGACGAAGCCAAAAAAGAGATAAAAAAACTCTACTCATTGAAGAACCTTGATGGCAACACCCTCAGCAATGCTTCCCGTCTTGCCAAAGCCATTGAATGGTATGATCTCAATATTGCCGCCGGCCTGCTTACCGGGGGCAAATACACCGATGCACTCAATGCCGCCGACAAAGCTGAAGATTTTTGTAAAAGCATACCTTCATTTTCTTGTTCCGACACGCTGGAACTTATCCGCCGCGACTGTCACCTGGGCATTTATGGCAATTACCTGAAAAACGCCAACAAATTGTTCGATCAGAAAAAATTTAAAGAAGCCTCGGCAGAAGTAACCCGTGGTATTTTGTACCAGGAAAAATTCTCAAAATACATTGCCGACAACAGCGATGCCCTGGCATTAAAACAAAAGATCGGCATAGAAGAATATTATGATTCGATGAAAAAAGGCAAAGAAAAAATGCTGTCAAAAGACTACCGGGCTGCCTTTGTCGAATTTTCCAATGCAAAAAACCTGGAAAGTGATTACCCGGTGCAAAAAGACCGGCTTCTCCCCGACCTGCTGAAAAAATCAAAACTCGAGTCGCTGTTTCTCGATATCGATGATGCCGAAGCCTCCGTCGCAGCAAATAACCTCTCCCTGGCCCGCAGTACCCTGCGGCTTGTAATTGACGACCAGAAAGTTTATGGACTAACAGACAACTCTGCCCTGTCGGTTCGTATCGAAAACCTGAAAAAAGCCATCTTCAGCCAGGAATGCCAGAATGCGCAAAAAGATTACGACGCAAAAGTGGATGCCGCCGTGAAAGCCGAACTTGAAAAAAGTTACATCACCGCCAACGACAACTACAACGAAGCTCTGCAAATAGTGAAAAAAAATACCGACTGTGATATCAACGGCGAAATGGCAAAAAAAGGGCAGGCAAATACCGAAAAACCGGCACAATACCAGCAGACGCTCAACCTGTGCAACGACCGGGTCAAAAACAATGACTACCTTAAAGCCATTGAAGCCTACAACAAACTCACTACTTATTACCATGACAACGGGATACAGGATTATGGCATTACCCATCAGCCGCTCCATCTGTATATTGCCTCACAACATTCCGGATTTGTTTATTACGGTCTTACCTGGCTCACCGATGCCGGCGAACTGGAAAATGCCATGTACCTGCTGAAACAACTCAGGTACCGTAATGTGATAAAATCCACCACCAAAAATCATCAGCTGGCGCTGGCGCGTGCTTATGCCCTGAATGATGTAAAAAACGGTGTAACCACCACCCCCAAGGTAAAAGTGCTGGAATATACATTAGGCGATAAGTGGTATAGCTATTTTGAAAAAGAATACCTCAAGCAAATCAAAAAACTAAAGTAAGTAACCGGCTGATACCTTTTAAGGCTCCGGAGTACAGCATCTGTGTGTACCCGATGCATGCCAGATATCCTACCGCCATTTTCTTGTAAAGCAGTACGGACAAAAATAGTTTTTCTTGTATTCGGGCTAATAAGTTCGTAACTTTGTAATTACTAAAAACATGGACATGATACGGAAAATATTATTGGCACTTGCTCTTGGTGCACTCGGGTTATTAGCCATATCGTGCCATAAAGATAACGACATCGATGAGCCTGAAAAACCCGCCGATTTCAGGGATATCTATATTGGAAAATATCAGGTCAAGGAAACTATCAACTGTTACGGCCCTTGTGGTACCTGCTACTCATTAAGAGACACGGTGATTTCCGTTAATTACGGCTTGACCGATTCCACTTTAAGTGTATTGGGCCGCGATGTTTATCTCGACTCAAATGGCTTTTACAGCGCTTATCATTATGGTTTAAGGTTTTGGGACGACAGCATCTCTTCGAATTTTATGAACGGAGGCCTGGGTTGCGGCCGGTACGAATCATATAAAGGTTACAGGTTTTCCAATGTTCCATAGTTTTTAGGAATTTCTTTGCGGGCACCTCAAAACTTCAATTTATTCGTTATTCAGTGTTTGATATTAAAAGGGAATAAATGATGTAGGAATTTCGATTACCGAATATCGATTTTGAAATG
>JAGNBV010000045.1:5514-24322 GCA_018004645.1 Bacteroidales bacterium | reverse complement strand
TTTCCCATCATAATTTGCAGGTTTTTATGCTATAAAGGTACAAATTCCTGCAAATATAAATACAAAAAAATTACTACATGTTATTGACATTCAATTGTTTATAACTATTTTAAGGAGCGACTATATAAACAAAAAAGCCGATTCCTTCCTTTAGGTTGAAACCGGCGTTTTCTTTATGGGCACCTCTAAAAACTTCACATTTGTTTGTTTTCCTTCGATTGTCAAATCCTCATATACGCTCAGTATACCGCAGTTTTTCAGGACTTCGGCCGCCTGGGACTTTATTGTTTTCAGACCTGACCGATCAATGTTGTTAGATGCACCCTTATGCAAATAAGGGTTTTCCAGCCAACATTATTTATTCTTCACCACTGCCTCGTCATATCTTTCCTCGACTACTTTCCAGTTGATGATGTTCCAAAAAGCGTTGATGTAATCGACCCGTTTGTTCTGATATTTGAGGTAATAGGCATGTTCCCACACATCCATGGCTAGTACCGGTGTTCCTCTTTTTTCAGCAACATCCATCAAAGGGTTATCCTGGTTGGGTGTCGAACTTAAAAACAAATTTCCTTTTTCATCCACATTCAGCCATGCCCAGCCGCTGCCAAAACGTGTCAGGCCAGCATTGGCAAACTCTTCTTTCAGCTTTTCGACAGAGCCAAACTGCTGTTTCAGCATTTTTTCAAAGCGTTCGGTCATGCCTACTCCGCCGGGAGCCATATTCTCCCAGAAAAGTTCATGGTTATAATACCCGCCTCCGTTGTTGCGCACAGCTGCCGGCAATGTGCTCATGTTTTCAAAAAGTTCGTTCATTGACATTTTTTCCAAAGGTGTGCCGTTAATGGCCTTCATAAAGTTATCGTAATAAGCTCTGTGATGCCGGGAATAATGAATTTCCATAGTTAATTTGTCTATATATGGTTCCAATGCATCATAAGGATAAGGCAGTGGCATGAATTGGTGATTTACGGGTGTGTTGTTTTTATTTGTTTCCATTGTTTTTAGTTTTTCTTGATTAATAAATTTGTTGGTTGGTTGTGCACTGACTCCTAAAGAAGATAAAGCCAAAGCACTAATAGTTAAGATTGTTTTTATCATTTTATTTTTATTTAGACTGTTTTTAAATAACAATAACTATGCCAAAAAAAACATGACAACACGTCATAAAAAAACTCTGCGTTAATTCTAACTTATTGACGACAGTTTAAAACAAAATTATTTAGCAGAAGGCAACGAATGAGCCGAACTAGCTGACTTAGTTGTGTTAATCCGGATTTTGTAATTGTATCAAGCCCTGGCTACAGGGATTGACTACAAGCATTTTACCGATTACACTATCAAATGTGTAATTTGGGTTAAAGAAAGAAAGTTCAGTTATTTTTTGCTTTCCTGCTTTTTAATATCGTGCGAACGTGTATCAATTTTGAATGGAAGATAGAGAGGGCAGAAACTCAACAAGCTGGTAATCACAAAAAAAGCGGCCAGCAAAAGCAGTAAATAACTCCACCATGCGTCATTGGGCAGGGTTTGGGTAGCATACAATACTATGATGACAATAGCCATAACGAATCTGATAGCCTTATCAATGAGTCCCATATTATTTTTCATATAATTATTATTAATTGTTTAATAATTTATCCGACTTTTCACAAACAAATATACTTAATTTTCATTTAAAAATCAAGTTATTTCTCATATTTTTATGATACATTCGGCCTTTCCGTTTATTTATTAGTTACAGCAAAAAATACCCATGCCTCAGAATCAAGGCAAAGAGAAAGTCAAAAAAATGCAAAATATTATTGCTCGAATTCGATCCTGACCGAATCATAGATGCTCAATCCGAGCAAATTGCGGGCGCTGGCTTTACTAAGCGCAATTTCAAGCAGGCCGGTGGTGCCAAATACCAGTACAATTTCGGCATCACCCACTTCGGAATAGTTTTTCTTTATTTCATTTATTTCTTCGGTCCTGAAAAATACCGAAAACCGCCGTCCTTTGCCCGTTTCATTAAACACCTTATCAGAAATATTGGTGATGGCATTATCATACGAATCAAAATAAATGATGATACCTTTTATGGAGTCGGCTTCAATCTGAGGCAGATAGCCCGAAAGTTTGTAGAGTTCCGCCACAGGCTCGCCCAGGTCATCGGGATTCTTTCCTTCGGCAATATGGCAAGCCGCCACAGCATATATATCCAGCGACGGGAATGTATTATATTTCGGTTCGGGAAGTTTATTGATCTTAATGATTTTTTCGGGTTTGTTTTCGCTAAGCAACGAGAACACCCCATTGTCGGCGCCAATAAAATAATGACCGTCAAAAGCCATCAGGGTGTGCGCAGCCCCTTTAGTTTCGTCAGAATTAACACCGATGATATGGATGGTACCCTGAGGAAAATTACGGTAAGCATTTTTGATTATAAAGGCGGTTTCGGCCAGACTGTACTTGGTGATGCTGTGCGTAATATCCACGATGGCGGTTCCAGGCGATTGACACATGATGGCACCTTTCATGGCTGCCACGTAATGATCAGTCAACCCCCAATCGCTCGTTAATGTAATAATTGCCATTTTATGTTAATTATACGCTTTCAAAATTACAAATTTTCGACTGCGGCAACGCAATTTTTATTAATTTTGTTAAAATTTTATCCGGTTAATACCATTTGATGAGCGAGAAGACCATAACATTGGATTTAATTGACCCTGTAGATTTTTTTGGCATTCGTGATCATCACCTCGACCAGCTGAAAAAGCATTTTTCCAAACTTAAGATCATTGCCCGCGACAACACGATCAAACTCCTCGGCGATAAAGGCCAGATAAAGGCTTTTGAACAGTTGCTGGATCAACTTGTCAATCACTATAACAACAAAGGCTATATTTCGGAAGAGGTTATCAGGCAATACCTTGACCCGGAAAGCATCCTGGCAGATAATGACAGTGACAGTTCAAACGGCTTGATATTGCACGGGCAAAGAGGGCTGCTGATCAAAGCGCGTACGCCAAATCAGCTTCGTCTCACCGAAAGCAGTGCAGCCAACGATTTGGTATTTGCCGTGGGACCTGCCGGTACAGGCAAGACTTATACAGCAGTGGCACTGGCCGTAAAAGCGCTCCGCAACAAAGAAGTTAAGCGTATCATCCTTACCCGTCCGGCAGTAGAAGCCGGAGAAAACCTTGGCTTTTTACCCGGCGACCTCAAAGAAAAACTGGACCCCTACCTTCAGCCTCTTTACGATGCCTTGTGGGACATGATACCCTCACAAAAACTCAGTCTTTATCTGGAAGAACGCATCATCGAAATCGCCCCACTGGCTTTTATGCGTGGCCGCACCCTCGATAATGCCTTTGTCATCCTCGACGAAGCACAAAATGCCACCATACCGCAGATGAAGATGTTTCTCACGCGTATGGGCCGTTCTGCCAGATTTATTGTAACCGGCGACATTACCCAGATAGACCTGCCAAAAAATCAGGCTTCTGGACTTGTTCATGCACTTAAAATACTGAACAACATACCTGGTATCGGCATAGTAAACTTCGACCATTCCGATATCATACGTCATAAACTTATTACTGAAATCATCAATGCTTATTCGTCAAAAGAATGAAAAATTTTACTCTACTGGTCTTACTCTCTGCTTTTTTGATTTCATGCAACAAATATGAAGATGGGCCATCATTCAGTTTCCAGTCTGCAGAAAAAAGACTGACAGGAAAATGGGAAGTGACACAAATACTTTTTAACGAAAAAGACATTTCTGCAGGCTATTTTTCCAGTAATTTAAATGACTTTCCCGTAAATATTTATTCGGATTGGAGTAAAGATTATTTTATAGGCATTTCGCATACCAACGGTGATGTTATAGCCAAATCCGACCTGGTTTTGAATAAAAACAAAACCACGGTTACTTTCGGACTAATGACGCAGCCATCATACGAATCGCTTGCAGGGGAGATTTTCAGCATTATCCCGGCCCTGCATGATACCGACGAATGGAAAATATTGCGCCTGAAAAATGACGAACTTTGGATAAGCACAGATTTTGACACCAACACTTACGAACTGCATTTTAATCTTTTAGCCGATTTTTCTGATTATTAAAATAAAATCAACCTTTCAGATGAATAACGCCATTGTAAAAACAAATTTTATTTTCCCCGGACAAAAAAGCCTGTACGAAGGCAAGGTCCGGGATGTTTACAATATCAACGATGAAATACTTATCATGGTGGTTACCGACCGCATTTCGGCCTTCGACGTGGTTTTGCCCGAAGGCATTCCTTACAAAGGCCAGGTGCTGAACCAGATTGCAGCACGCTTTCTGGATGCCACAGCCGACATCGTCCCCAACTGGAAAATCGCCGTCCCCGATCCTATGGTTACCGCCGGTATAAAATGCGAACCTTTTAAGGTGGAAATGGTGATACGCGGATATCTGTCGGGTCATGCCTGGCGCGAGTATAAGGCCGGAAAACGTTCGCTTTGCAACGTGCCCATGCCTGAAGGGATGAAAGAAAACGACCGCTTCCCTTCGCCTATCATCACCCCCACCACCAAAGAAGCTATCGGGCACGATGAAGATATCTCAAAAGAAGATATAATAAAGCAGGGGCTGGTATCCAAAGAAGATTACGAACAACTAGAGCATTATACCTATAAACTATTCCAAAGAGGCACTGAGATTGCCGCAACCATGGGATTGATACTTGTGGACACCAAATATGAATTTGGAAAAAAAGACGGCAAAATCATTCTTATTGATGAAATACACACCCCGGACTCCTCGCGGTATTTTTATGGTTCAGGCTATGAAGAACGCCAAAAATCGGAACTTCCTCAAAAACAACTTTCCAAGGAATTTGTAAGAGAATGGCTGATGGCAAACGGATTTCAGGGTAAGGAAGGACAGCAGATTCCATCCATGACCGACGAAATCATCAACGGCATTTCGGAACGGTATATCGAATTGTATGAAAATATTACCGGAGAGAAATTTGTAAAAACCGACACCTGCAATATTCTTCAGCGGGTAGAGAAGAACATCAACGATTTTTTAAAGAAATAATCACCCGGAAAACGATAATTTCCAATTTATTTTAAAAATTCAGCATTCTTATCATGCTGATTATTTGATTTTTAAAAATATTTTAAAAAAAAGCTTGCTTTGATATAAATCTCAATTTATATTTGCATATATTTTTCAAAATATTATGACAAATATTTTTAATAAACTTTTCTCAGAATTTGATATAAAGCAAGATTCTGCAGAGAGAGAGAGAGAGCTTTTACATACCAGCCCACCCACTGGCAGAAGAGCTATTTCTTTGCCAGCATAATGCCCGTTCGTTACTTAGAACTTCCAATCCATTTTTTAGTAAAATTTACTAATATTTCTATATGTTTTCGATACTTCACAACATCGGGCAGTATTACTTTTTTTATTAAGCAAAAAACAATTTGTCAGCAAACAATTATTAAGAGAAAAACAAATATTAACCCTAAAAAATCAAAAAATGAAAAAATTATTATTACTTTTATGTATGCTTTTCATACAGTTTATGAGTTTTGCACAAAGCGAACTGAAAATATTTTCTGAGTGGATGACCAACACCGGAACTCAAAATTTTTTCCATAAAAACATTATCAAAACAGATGCAAATGGAAATGTTTTTGTTGCCGGAGCAACTGTGAACGATTCAAACAACTATGATATTCTTGTTGCAAAATACAATTCAAGAGGAATTTTGCAATGGATGCAACAATACGATGGGGCGGGTAATGGCGATGATATGGCTGTTGGGCTTTATGTGGACACATCCGGAAATGTTTATACAACAGGAGCTACAATGACACTTACTACAAATTCAGATGTAGTTACTATAAAATATAGCAGCTCCGGAGTGCAACAATGGATTGTTACTTATAACGGAACCGGCAGCTTATACGACGCAGGAGCGGATCTAATGACAGATGCAAGCGGCAACGTTTATATTACAGGTACAAGCTTTAATGCAAACGGCAATACTGATGTTATTACAGTGAAATATAATAGTAGCGGCACACAGCAATGGGTAAGCCCTTACAATTACTCGGCAAACCTGAATGACGGAGGAGCGAAGTTGATGTGGTCGCCTAATGGAAGTATTCGGGTTTCTGTTTTGGTTCAAACAAATGGTACAACCTATAAGTCCGGCGTATTAAACTATAACACAAGTGGAACTTTAGTGGCATCCAAATTTAGCACTAGCACCAGCTCAGGTATTGACCAGGTGAATGATATGGTAACCGATTCTTCTGGTAATATTTACATAGCTGGAGCTATCCCTGTTGCAGGACAAGGGTATAATTATGATATTATTAAATTAAATTCAAGCCTTGATCTTTCTTGGGAACGTACATATAGTGGAAGCAGCAGTTTGGACGATATAGCAACTGGCATCAAAGTGGACGGTACAGGAAATGTATATGTTACCGGAACTTCAGGTACAAGCACAGAAGGGAAAAATATTGTTACTCTGAAATACAACAGTAGCGGCACGTTGCAATGGTCACGAACTTATAATGATACTTTGAACAGGGATGATGAAGCTAATGCTTTGGCTATGGATGCTTCGGGCAATATTTATATTGCCGGATCGTGCGCCACCGAAAGCGACAGCACCAATTATCTTACCATGAAATATAATGCCTCCGGCAATATGTTATGGACTATTCAAAGTGATGGCAACGCACATCTTGATGATAAGGCGAACAAATTAGTGATTGACAACAACGGAGATATTATTGTTACCGGCGAAAGCCGAACCAGTTCGGGTAGTTTTGAATACATGACCATTAAATATGTGGAAAAACAGATAATTACCCCAACTGATTATAATACTGAAGTCCCGGCAGGCAGTTTTTCGTATTATTGCAACAGGGGACAACTGATAAATACTAACGACACGCTGATACCCGAAATAAAATACTATACCAACAACTCATCTCCCGCGTTTTATTTTAAAGATAACAGCAGCAGCTTTGTATTTGCGCATGTTGATGCCAATGACAGCACCAGCGATACATTACACCGTATTGATATGAGTTTTCAAAAAGCTAATTCAACATCAAAAACATACCCAATGGAGGAAACCAGAGATTATCTGAATTATTTTCTGGCACAATGTCCCGATGGGATAACAAAAGTACACGGGAACAAACGCATGGTTACTACCAGCCTGTATTCAAACATTGACCTGATGTACAGCAGCAACCAAAATGGAATAAAGATGTATTTTATCGTGAAACCGGGTGGTAATCCTGATGATTTGATGTTGCTATTTGCCGGGGCATCGTCGTTTAATTTGGATGGCACAACAAATGCTTTGACCATAAACAGCAGCGTGGGCAGTATTACATTCGACAGGCCCACAGCTTACCAGCTAACAAGCGATAATGCCATTGTACCGATAACCGGATGGCAGTGTGCATGGCAAACTAACGGGACAGACAGCACCTATAAATTTTATACCGGCGCCTACAACAATACTGAAGCATTGGTGATACAGGTGGATGAGGGGAATAGTGCACTGCAATTAACACAAAATGGGAATTTGGAATGGAGCACAAACTATGGAGAACAAAATGATGGAAATAATTTATGCTTAGATGTCGTTACCAACCCGACCAATGGAAATATTTATTTAGTTGGTAAAACAAGTTCCTCGGATTTTCCTGTTAATTCAGGATTAAATCAGCCTACCTTTGGCGGGTCAATAGATGGTTTCGTTTTAAGTTTTTTCTCGAATGCAAATAATAATTGGGCAACTTTTTTTGGAGGTAGCGGGATTGATGCTGTGCAAAGCGTTGCATATGGAAATCAAAGTATATATGTAACCGGTGTTACATCAAGTACGAATTTACCAATCTTTTCTTCAAGTATTTCCAATTCTTATAATAAAAATTCGAATTCAGGGAGTAAAGATGCTTTTATCGCAAGAATTTTAACTTCTGGTTCATTTCCTGGTACAATAGTTTGGTCATCTTATATAGGTGGTGAAGGCAATGATGATGGAAAAAGTATAGCAATAGATAATAATAGCAACATTTATATTGTTGGAAATACAACAAGCCAAAATGCCCAACAAAACAGTTGTCTAGCAACTACCGGAGCTCAATTCCCATTATGCGACCAGCAAGGCAACAGTTATTTTCAAGACCACAATGAAGGTGCACAGGATATTTTTATTACTAAATTTGATGCAAATAATAATCTAATCGGAAGTACATTTTATGGAAGCGATCTAAATGATGAGGTATTTGAAATTAACTGTCCTGGAGGTGACGACGAAACAATAATACTGGTAGGAAATACCACTAAATCTTCTGATCCTTTGGCAAATTATACCCCAACACTTTATCAGAGTGGACCCCGTCCTGACCATAATTTTCCACTTTGTGATATGACCGGAACAACTGATTTCTTTCAGGTTGCAGGCCCTGTTTATTCAGGTTCATCAACAGGTTTTATAAGCAGGTTTAGTACTGGGGGTGATCTTCTGTGGGCGACCAATATGAAGGCCATAAAAGAATTTCAAACAGTTACATCAACTCCTCATTATGATAATAAAAATTTTGTTCCTATCGGAGATTTTTATGTAGCAGGATATACTGATTACGAAGAAGGAAATGATAATTGGGTAAGCGGTGTACCATCATGCACTCCGGTAAACACTGTTAATGTACCCATTTGCAATTCAAACGGTGGTTATACAAATGACGGCTCGGTAGATTATGCTGAATTATACATTGCAAGATTTAATCTTGTAAATTGTAATTTAACCTGGGGAACGCTATACCCTGGCCATACAAATATGAAAAGGGAAATCCCAAATGTCTTTAATCCGCAATGGGGAGTAGGGGTGCTTGCTGAAGAAAAGACAATTGATATTACAGTTGATAACTCTCGTGATTTATATTTGCTTGGAACTGGAATGGAATATATTTATAACCCATTACCGCTGATCTCTGGCGCTTACCATAAAGATTTTAGTGGTGGATATGACGAAGCTACTGATACTTATATCCTAAGTTTTGACCCTTCAAATAATTTATTTTGGGCAACTTATTTTGGCACCGATTCTCCAAATTTTTATGGTAATTCGCCTTGGCCATATTATGCGGATTTTGGTGGAGCTATAGCTACATATAATACGGATAAGCTATATATCGCAGGGTATAGCGGATGCGGTGAACCTTATAATTCGCCTAATACAGATTACCAATTTCCATGGGCAGAACCGCCAGGAGGTGCATATATGGATTATGCTTCTACTAATTGGTGGAGATGGAATGCTTTTATAACAAGATTTGGCCTTACATCAATTGGAGTAGGTATTAATGACACACAAAACACAGATTTATCCTTGCAAGTTTATCCAAATCCGGCCAGTGATAATATTATTAATGTAATCTTCCCTCTTATTAAAGAAGGAAAGTATCATATTTTGAATATCCTTGGCGAAGTAATAATGTCTGCTGATATTCGAAATACTGACAGAATTGTTATTAATTCAGAAAAATATGGGAGTGGTTGTTATATTGTTCAGGTACATTCAGATAAAAACTGTTATATCGGTAAATTTATAAAGCAATAAAGTCATGAAATATCTTATCTTTATTTTTTCATTATTCATATTTTCACCGGTATCTGCCCAGCACTGGGCAGCTATCGGTGATTTTAATCACGGTATTGGTTATTTATTTACCGATACCGTTGCCGATGAGTTATATTTGATTGGAGGCTTTTCAAAATTCAACTCTGATACAATAGGTGGAATTGGAAGATGGAATGGTTCTACAATGATAACTTTTGGTTGTGGGGTTGATTGGGATTGCATTACACCCATAATACCTGATGGGTTCTATCCCCGAGTAAACGGGATTATCAGGTATAATGGGGATATTTTTGTTACTGGCTTTTTTAACACAGCCGGGAATAATATAGTAAATAGTATTGCCCGTTGGGATGGAACAAGTTGGTATAATTTAAGTTCTGGTCTTAAAGGAACGGATGGATCGCAAGGAGGTGGTAATGGATTAAAAGTTATTAATAATGAACTATATGTTTTTGGTGGTTTTGATAGTGTTGCAGGGATTGCTGCAAACAGTATAGGCAAGTACGATGGTTCAAACTGGAGCGCTGTACATAACTTTCCGGTGATTCCGACAGATATAGGCGCTGCTAATAGGGTTAATGATATTGCTTTTTATAATAATGAAATCTTTGTATGCGGAAACTTGAATAATTTACCAACAGGAACATTTGCTAACATAATAAAATGGGATGGAGCTGATTGGGTAAGTGTAGGTGATGGCATTAGAGGAAGCATCGTTTTTGTAAACAAAATGCTAGTGTATAAAAATGAATTAATTGTTGGCGGATTATTTTCAAAATCAGTGGCTCCAAATAACCCTGGCTTAAACATTGGAAAATGGAATGGAACACAATGGTCAGAATTAGGTTCAGGCGTTGATGGAATGGTTCATGACATGAAAGTTCATGACGACACTTTGTATGTATGCGGAACATTTAAACACGCTGGTGGCATACCGGCTGATGGTATTGCAAAATGGGACGGAAGTAAATGGTGTGGTTTTGGTACAACTTTCGATAATGTTGTAAACGCCCTCGATTTTTATCGCGATACTTTATATATTGGCGGAGGTTTTTGGTCTATTAATGGAGATAGCATTCAATTTTTAGCAAAATGGACAGGTGGAAATTATATTGATACTTGCAGCAATACTACTTCGGTGGGTGAAATAGATAAAGAAGAAAATGCTATTGTTGTTTATCCTAACCCTGTTACCGGTAATGAATTTACTATTTCTTTTCCGTTCACAAAAAGCGGGACACTACAAGTGATAAATGTATTGGGCGAAACTGTCATATCAAATAACATACGCAATGCAGCTAAGTTTATCATAAACGTGGAAGCATTGAGCAAAGGCTGCTACATAATAAAGGTGCAGGCTGATAATAAATGTTTTGCAGAGAAAATATTAAAACAATGAGCTTAAAAAAGCTTGGATAATTTGTTTTGTTATTCTTCCGCTGGGCTTGGAAATAACGCCGTAATGTATTGGTAATATGAATAATACCTAAGCCTGTGCCGTCGGACCTCCGAAATTATAAGGGCTCAGGTCAACAGGATTATTGTCGTCGATAGTACCGAAATTTTCTTCAAATTTTGAAATATTATCTTTCAGCGCATTCAGCAGTCGTTTAGCATGCTGCGGAGTCAGTATGATACGCGATTTAACTTTTGCCTTGGGAATACCCGGCATAATTTTGACAAAATCCAGGATAAACTCGGAATGCGAATGAGTGATAATGGCGAGGTTGGAATAAATGCCTTCTGCTATTTCTTCACTTAATTCAATGTTCAATTGTTGTTCATTTTTCTTTTCCATGGTTTTTGTTTTTAAAAAAAAATATCGCCGGACACAGTGCCGGCGATATTTTTTTATAGTTAATGACTATTCATTTTCGCTTGTAGATTCTTCTTTTTCTTTTGAAGCTAACAAGTTTTCGTACTCTTCCCTGGTGCTGACAATAATCTTATCATACTCACGCAAACCGCTACCGGCAGGAATAAGGTGGCCTACGATGACGTTTTCTTTCAATCCGGCCAGATCGTCGGATTTTGAGAATACAGCTGCATCAGTCAATACCTTGGTGGTTTCCTGGAAAGAAGCCGCCGATATCCAGCTCTTGGTTTGGAGAGAGGCACGTGTGATACCCTGTAGTATCTGACGGGCAGTGGCAGGATGTGCATCACGAGCTTCTATCAACTTTTTATCCTTGCGTTTGAGTATAGAATTTTCATCTCTGAGTTTACGTGCCGGGATTATCTGGCCTGGCTTGTAGTTTGATTCTTCACCCGGGTTTACAATGACTTTCTTACCATAAATCCAATCATTTTCTTCCTGAAAATCTATCTTGTTCACCAGTTCGCCTTCCAAAAAGCGGGTATCGCCCGGGTCTTCAATTTCAACCTTTCTCATCATCTGGCGTACCACCACTTCGAAATGCTTGTCGTTAATTTTCACACCCTGCAAACGATATACTTCCTGTATCTCGTTCACGATATATTCCTGCACATTGGTGGGTCCCTTAATGGCGAGGATATCTGCAGGGGTAATGGCGCCGTCAGAGAGTTTATCACCGGCCTTAATGTAGTCATTTTCCTGAGCCAGAATCTGTTTGGTGGTGTTAATAAGGTAACTCTTGCTTTCGCCGGTTCTGGAGGTGATAATCACCTCTTTGCTGCCGCGTTTCAGTTTCTTACCAAAAGAAACCACACCGTCTATTTCGGATACTACTGCAGGATCGGAAGGATTACGTGCTTCAAACAGTTCAGTCACTCTGGGCAGACCTCCCGTGATATCGCCAGATTTTCCAACGGATCTCGGAATTTTGCATAAAGTTTCTCCGGCTTTGATTTTCTGGCCTTCCACCACTTTAATATGAGCGCCAACCGGCATATCATATTGCTTGATAACTTCTTTGGTTTTTTCGTTGACAATTTTTATCAACGGGTTTTTGGCTTTGTGCCTGGTTTCAATAATTACCTTATCGTGGAAGCCTGTTTGCTCATCAGATTCCTCGCGGAAGGTGATATTTTCAATGATATCTTCATAAACTACTTTTCCGCCTACTTCCGAAACAATGAGCGCGTTAAAAGGATCCCAATCACATATCAGGTCGCCTTTTTTCACACTATCTCCGTTTTTGAAGTACAGGGATGCGCCATAGGGTATATTACCCGAAGCCAGTACGGTTTTGGTATTGCTATCTACAATCTTCATTTCAGCAGAACGGCCAATTACCATATCCAACAGGTTTCCTTCCGCATCAGTATAAGGTACCGAACGGAGTTCTTCTATTTCGAGTAAGCCATCATATTTAGCTTCAATCTTGGAGGAAGAAGCAATATTCACGCCGGCGACGCCACCCACGTGGAATGTACGGAGGGTAAGCTGAGTACCTGGTTCACCGATGGATTGTGCGGCAATAACACCTACGGCTTCTCCTTTCTGCACAATTTTTCCAGTAGCAAGGTTTCGTCCGTAACATTTTGCGCAAACACCGTGATGCGATTCGCAGGTCAACACGGAACGTATTTCCACACTGTCGATAGGAGAGTCTGCTATGGTGTCACAAATTTCTTCGGTAAGTTCTTCGCCGGCTTTAATAATCAGTTCTCCGGTCTGGGGATGGTAAATATCATGCAATGTTACACGGCCAAGGATACGGTCGTGAAGGCTTTCGACGATATCTTCATTCTTCTTCAGTGCAGTAATTGTTAAGCCTCTTAAGGTGCCACAATCCTGTTCGGAGATGATTACATCCTGGGTAACATCCACCAAACGACGGGTAAGATAACCGGCGTCGGCAGTTTTCAGAGCGGTGTCGGCCAACCCCTTGCGGGCACCGTGAGTTGAGATAAAGTACTCCAGCACGGATAGGCCTTCGCGGAAATTCGACAAAATGGGGTTTTCGATAATTTCAGCTCCCGAGGCGCCTGATTTCTGGGGTTTAGCCATCAGACCTCTCATCCCGCATAACTGACGGATTTGTTCTTTAGAACCACGGGCGCCGGAATCGAGCATCATATACACAGGATTAAAGCCCTGCATATGCTGCGCCAACTGTGTCATCAGGGTGTGTGTCAGACGTGAGTTGGTGTGTGTCCATACGTCCACAATCTGATTATAGCGTTCGCTGTGTGTTATAAGGCCGGCACCGTAATTGGCTTTGATTTCGTTCACCTCTTCTTCAGCTTTGCCGATCAATTCAGGCTTCACGGCCGGAACAACCAGGTCACCCAGGTTGAACGACAGACCGCCTTTGAAAGCCATGGTATAACCAAGGTGCTTGATATCATCAAGAAACTGAGCAGTACGGGCAGTGCCGGTAATTTTCAACACATCGCCGATAATATCACGCAGTGATTTTTTTGTCAGCAGTTGATTGATAAAACCGTATTCTTTGGGTACTACCAGGTTGAACAATACCCTGCCAACGGTGGTTTCGATAAGCTTGTTAACCAGAACGCCGTTTTCTTTTACATCTACCTTTACTTTGATAAAGGCGTGGAGGTCGATCTTTTTTTCGTTATAGGCTATAATTACTTCTTCAGGGCCATAAAAAGTCATTCCTTCACCTTTTACCGGATTTTCGGGTATGCTTTTTCTTCCTTTGGTAGTGTAATACAGTCCCAGTACCATGTCCTGTGAAGGAACGGTAACAGGGGCTCCGTTAGCAGGGTTAAGGATGTTGTGCGAAGCGAGCATCAGTATCTGCGCTTCGAGGATAGCTGCATTTCCGAGGGGGACATGCACTGCCATCTGGTCACCGTCAAAGTCGGCGTTGAAAGCAGTACAGCACAATGGGTGGAGCTGAATGGCCTTACCTTCAATCATTTTCGGCTGAAATGCCTGGATACCAAGCCTGTGCAAGGTAGGAGCGCGGTTGAGCAATACGGGGTGACCCTTCATAACATTTTCGAGGATATCCCACACCACAGGATCTTTACGGTCCACAATTTTCTTTGCGGATTTTACTGTCTTTACAATGCCTCTTTCGAGCATTTTGCGGATGATAAAAGGCTTGAACAATTCGGAAGCCATTTCTTTAGGGATACCGCATTCGTTGAGTTTCAATTCGGGGCCGACCACAATAACCGAACGTCCGGAATAGTCTACACGTTTACCCAGCAGGTTCTGACGGAAACGTCCTTGTTTCCCTTTCAGGCTGTCGCTAAGGGATTTCAGGGCGCGATTTGATTCTGTTTTTACGGCTTTGGCCTTTCGTGAGTTATCGAACAATGAGTCGACAGCTTCCTGAAGCATGCGCTTTTCATTTCTGAGAATCACGTCGGGAGCCTTTATTTCAATGAGTCTTTTCAGTCGGTTGTTTCTGATAATGACTCTTCGGTACAAATCGTTAAGGTCGGATGTAGCAAACCTTCCGCCATCCAGGGGCACCAACGGTCTCAATTCGGGAGGAATGACCGGAACCACTTTTACAATCATCCATTCAGGTCTGTTTTCCATCCTGGTATTGGCTTCACGGAATGCTTCCACCACCTGCAGACGTTTCAGGGCTTCCTGTTTGCGTTGTTGTGAGGTTTCATTGTTAGCCTTGTCTCTGAGAGTGTAAGAAAGTTCGTCAAGGTTGAGACGAGACAACAGGTCGTACACTGCTTCGGCTCCCATTTTTGCAACAAACTTGTTTGGGTCGCTGTCGTCCAGAGCCTGATTTTCTTTTGGCAGTTCGTCGAGGACTGCAAAATATTCTTCTTCAGTTAAAAAGTCCAGGGCGTTCAATCCTTCTTTAATACCAGGGTTTATTACCACATAGCGTTCATAATAAATAATGGTTTCCAGTTTTTTGGAAGGGATACCCAGTAAGGCGCCGATTTTATTAGGCAATGATCTGAAAAACCAGATATGAGCTACAGGAACGGTAAGCTGAATATGGCCTACTCTTTCCCTGCGTACTTTCTTTTCAGTAACTTCAACGCCGCAACGGTCGCATACTATTCCTTTGTATCTGATTCGTTTGTATTTTCCGCAGTGACATTCCCAGTCTTTTACCGGACCAAAAATCCGTTCACAGAACAAGCCATCGCGTTCGGGTTTGTAGGTTCGGTAGTTGATAGTTTCCGGTTTTAGCACCTCTCCGCTTGATCTTTCAAGTATATGTTCGGGAGATGCCAAACTTATTGATATTTTAGAAAAACTGCCTTTGGTGTTTAATTCTTTTCTAAAAGCCATAATTTTATTTTTCTATTTCCATTTAATCAGGAACAAAAACTTATTCTTCAAAAGTAATATTCAGGCCTAAACCTCTGAGTTCGTGTACGAGCACGTTGAAGGATTCGGGGATACCGGGTATAGACATATTTTCGCCTTTTACAATGGCTTCATAAGCCTTTGCACGACCGGTAACATCGTCGGATTTGATAGTCAGCACTTCCTGGAGAATATTAGCGGCTCCGAAAGCTTCCAGTGCCCAGACTTCCATTTCTCCAAAACGCTGTCCGCCAAACTGTGCCTTACCGCCCAGAGGTTGCTGAGTGATAAGTGAGTAAGGTCCGATAGAACGTGCATGCATTTTATCGTCCACAAGGTGGTGAAGCTTCAGCATATAGATGACGCCAACAGTTGCCGGCTGGTCGAAACGCTCACCGGTACCGCCATCCTGCAGATACACTTTACCATTGGCGGGCAAACCAGCTTTAGCCATATAATCGTTGATGTCTTCCAGCGATGCGCCATTAAAGATAGGTGTCTCAAAGGACATTTTAAGTTTCTGTCCGGCCCATCCGAGGACGGTTTCACAAATCTGACCCAGGTTCATACGCGAAGGTACACCCAAAGGATTGAGTACGATATCCACCGGAGTGCCATCTTCGAGGAATGGCATATCTTCGTCGCGGACAATTCGTGCCACAATGCCTTTATTACCGTGACGTCCTGCCATTTTATCGCCGACTTTTAATTTGCGTTTTTTAGCCACATAAACTTTTGCAAGTTTTACTATACCAGATGGCAAATCATCACCAACAGTTTCAATGAACTTGTTCCTGTTGAAAATGCCTAGCAGTTCGCGATATTTTATGGTATAATTATGTAACAACAATTTAACGAGATCGTTAACATCCTTATCCGCAGTCCATTTTGTCGGGTTGATAACGGTATAATCCAGGGCCATCAATGCTTTTTGGGTAAATTTAGCCTTTTTGGGTATCAGTTCTTCTTTCAGGTTGTTGTACACGCCCTGTGAAGTTTTATTATCGAGAATATCAAGCAGTTTTTCAACCAGTTTGGATTTCAGTGCGTGACAATCCTTATTAAACTGATCTTCGAAGCTTTTCAGGGTTTCTTTTTCTTTGGCCCTGTCTTTTTTCTCTCTGATAACCTTGGAGAAAAGCTTTTTGTCAATAACGACACCTTTCATTGATGGAGGCGCTTTCAGGGAAGCATCTTTCACATCGCCGGCTTTATCTCCGAAAATTGCACGCAGGAGTTTTTCTTCCGGGGTGGGATCGGTTTCTCCTTTCGGAGTAATTTTTCCGATAAGGATATCGCCTTCATTCACCTCAGCGCCTATTCTGATGATACCGTTTTCATCGAGATCTTTCGTTGCTTCCAGGCTAACATTGGGAATATCGTTGGTAAGTTCTTCCATGCCTCGTTTTGTTTCACGCACTTCGAGAACAAACTCTTCAACATGCAGCGAGGTAAACACATCTTCGCGGACAATACGTTCGGAAATTACGATGGCATCTTCAAAATTATAACCTTTCCAGGGCATAAAAGCCACTTTCAGGTTGCGGCCCAATGCCAGTTCACCATTTTGTGTGGCATATCCTTCGCACAGCACATCGCCTTTTTTAACCTTCTGGCCTCTTCGAACTATAGGTTTCAGGTTGATACAGGTGCTCTGGTTGGTTTTAACAAATTTGGGCAGCGTATATTTCTTAATATCTTCTTCGAAACTAACTTTCCGGTCGCGTTCAGAACGGTCGTATTCAATTACTATTTCGGTAGCATCCACAAATTTCACCACGCCATTGCCTTCTGCATTGATAAGCACTCTGGAATCTTTGGCTACTTTTCCTTCCAGTCCGGTTTGTACTATAGGGGCTTCAGGCACCATCAAAGGTACAGCCTGCCGCATCATGTTTGAGCCCATCAGCGCACGGTTGGCATCGTCGTGTTCCAGGAACGGGATAAGCGAAGCTGCGATTGATGCTATCTGGTTGGGTGCCACATCGATAAGTCCGAGTTTGGCAGGTTCTATGATAGGATAATCAGCCTGAAAACGGGCTTTTACCTGGTCATCGGTTATTTTGCCATGGGCATCATAAGGGGTGCTTGCCTGCGCAATAATTTCATTTTCTTCTTCTTCGGCAGTCAGATATAATGGCTCATTCTCAATTTTTATTCTGCCGTTTTCCACTACGTTGTATGGGGTTTCAATGAAACCCAGTTTGTTTATTTTGGCAAACACGCACAGGGAAGAAATAAGACCGATATTCGGACCTTCAGGAGTTTCGATGGTACACAGGCGGCCGTAATGGGTATAGTGCACGTCGCGCACTTCAAAACCAGCTCTTTCGCGCGACAGACCTCCGGGGCCCAGTGCGGAAATTCTCCGTTTGTGGGTGAGCTCCGACAGAGGATTGGTCTGATCCATGAATTGAGAAAGCTGGTTGGTACCAAAGAAAGTGTTGATAACCGACGAAAGTGTTTTTGCATTGATAAGGTCGGCAGGAGTAAACACCTCATTGTCGCGTACGTTCATACGTTCGCGTATGGTGCGGGCCATACGAGCCAGCCCCACACCGAATTGTCCGTACAATTGCTCGCCTACCGTACGTACTCTACGATTGCTAAGGTGATCAATATCATCCACTTCCGTTTTCAAATTCTGCAGTTCTACCAGGTATTTGATGATAGAAATAATATCCTCTTTAGTGAGCACTTTGGTGGTAACGCTATCATCAAAATTCAGTTTTTTGTTGATCCGGTAGCGTCCCACATCGCCCAGGTCGTATCTTTTATCGGAGAAGAACAATTTGTCAATGATTCCTCTGGCGGTATCTTCGTCAGGTGGTTCGGCATTACGTAACAGGCGATAAATAAATTCAACAGCTTCTTTTTCGGAATTGGCAGTATCTTTTTGCAGGGTGTTAAAGATTATCGAATAATCCGTGCTGCTGCTGGTTTCGCTGTG
>JAGNBV010000045.1:1357-5414 GCA_018004645.1 Bacteroidales bacterium | reverse complement strand
ACCACGTTCCAGGCATTCTTCCATACCATATCTTGGAGGGTCGATAAAATAATCCAGAAATTCTAAAACAAAATTATTGCGAGCATCCGAAATGGGAAAGTTTTCTGCGAAAACTTTATATAAGCCCTCATTTTGCCTGTTTTCAGGCGTGGTTTCTAATTGGAAAAAATCCTGAAAAGCCTTGACCTGGATGTCAAGAAAATCAGGATATTCTGCCTGGACTTTTGTGGATGCGAAATTGATTCTTTCAATTTTATTTGAAGCCAAAGTCGTAAGGTTTTAAATTAAGTAAAAAAAGTTATTAATGAACGCTAATAAAAAAGAATGTTCAGACACCCATAATTTCAGGGTGTCTGAACTATTTTACAAGGTATTTTTCTTTACTTAATTTCAACCTCAGCACCAGCCTCCTCTAACTGTGATTTTAATGCATTGGCTTCGTCTTTGCTCACGCCTTCTTTTATGGCTTTAGGAGCAGCATCAACCAGTTCTTTGGCTTCTTTCAAGCCTAGGCTGGTGAGTTCTTTCACGAGTTTTACCACACCTAATTTAGCCTGACCGGCTGATTTGAGGATAACGTCGAAACGTGATTTTTCTTCTGCTTCGGCTGCGCCTTCTGATGCGCCGGCTGCGGGGGCTGCAACAACTGCTGCTGCTGCTGCGGGTTCAATACCATATTCTTCTTTCAGAATTTTTGCTAATTCGTTAACTTCTTTAACGGTTAAATTAACCAGTTGTTCTGCAAAAGCTTTTAAATCTGCCATTTTATTTAATTTTTAATTTGGTTTACAATAATTATTTTAATTAGTTTATTCAGGTTTTTCTGATAATGTTTTTACGATACCTGAAATCGTATGTCCGCCAAACTGCAAAGCGCCGATAACATTTTTGGCCGGCGACTGTAACAGACCGATAATATCTCCGATAAGCTCATTTTTGGATTTGAGTGACACCAATACGGCTAGTTGATCGTTGCCGATATAGGTTGATTCCTCAATGAAAGCGCCTTTTAAAATAGGTTTTTCTATTTTATTAGCCTTCCTGAATTCAGCAATCAGTTTAGCCGGCACATTGGCGCCTTCGCACACCATAATTGATGTACCGCCTTTGAGCACCGGATAAAGAGATTCAAAATTCCGTTCTGAACGTTCCATTGCTTTTTTGAGCAGGGTATTTTTCACAACGGTGAGCTTTACGTTGCGTTTGAAACACAAGCGACGTAATTCGTTTGTGGTTGCAACGGTAAGATCGGAAATATCCGTAACGTAAAAGTTATTGGCAGCCTTAAGTGTTTCGCTCAAGTCGTCAATAACCTTATCTTTTTCTTCTTTTTTCATATATTTCAGATTATTTCCTTGTTAATTATACGACTGATTTTGTATCGACCTGAATACCGGGACTCATCGTGGATGACATATAGATACTCTTTATGTATGTTCCTTTGGCTGAGGATGGTTTCAGGCGCATAATGGTTTGCAGCAGTTCTTTTGCGTTATCGGCAATTTTGTTGCTGTCGAAAGAAACTTTTGCAATACCGGCGTGAATGATACCATATTTATCGACCTTGAAATCAATTTTACCGGCTTTTACCTCTTGCACTGCTTTACCAATTTCCATGGTTACCGTACCTGATTTGGGGTTAGGCATAAGGCCTCTCGGACCAAGGACACGGCCTAAAGCACCTACTTTGGGCATCACGCTCGGCATAGTAATAATAACATCTACATCAGTCCATCCTTCTTTTATCTTGGCGATATAATCGTCGAGCCCGTAATAATCGGCTCCGGCGTTTTTGGCTTCTTCTTCCTTGTCGGGGGTACAAAGTACCAGGACCCTGACTGTTTTGCCGGTTCCGTGGGGCAGGGTAACGATACCGCGCACCATTTGGTCGGCTTTACGTGGGTCAACACCCAGACGCACATCAATATCCACAGAGGAATCAAATTTTGTATAGGAGATTTTTTTCACCAATACAGCTGCTTCTTCTAAAGATAAGGTAGTGTTTTTATCAACAAGCTTTAACGCCTCTTTTCTTTTCTTTGTAATTTTAGCCATTGTTCGAATGTTAAAAGGTTACCTTTTGTTAAACTGAAAAGGGTGGATTTCCCTGAATAGATATTCCCATGCTGCGTGCAGTACCGGCCACCATTTTCATGGCTGATTCGATGGTGAATGCATTCAAATCCACCATTTTACCCTCGGCAATTTGTTTAACCTGGTCCCAACTGATTGAACTGATTTTATTACGGTTCGGTTCGGCAGAGCCTTTTTGTTTTTTAACTGCTTCGAGTAATTGTACTGCTACAGGAGGAGTTTTAATAATGAAATCAAAGGATTTATCCTTGTACACCGTGATAATGGCAGGAATAAGTTTCCCTGCGCTATCCTGTGTACGGGCGTTGAACTGTTTGCAAAACTCCATGATGTTGACACCTTTTGCACCTAATGCAGGTCCAACCGGTGGTGAAGGGTTTGCCGCTCCGCCTTTGATTTGAAGTTTAATAATTCCGCTTACTTCTTTTGCCATTTTTTTTTAATTTAGCATAGTAAAACAATAAACCGTTATTCCTTTTCGACTTGCATAAAACTCAGTTCAAGAGGTGTTTTCCGACCGAAGATTTTCACCATTACTTTCAATTTTTTCTTCTCTTCGTTCACTTCTTCGATCACACCGGTAAAACTGTTAAAAGGCCCGTCGATAACTCTTACGGATTCTCCAACGATAAAAGGCTCGCTGATTTCTTCTCCTTTTTCGGATAATTCATCAACTTTGCCTAATATTCTGTTCACCTCGGCGGTTCTCATTGGAATAGGTTCACCTTTAGAACCCAGGAAGCCCAATACGCCGGTAACATTTTTGATAATATGAGCTACTTCACCAACGAGAAGGGCTTCGATCAGTACGTAACCGGGAAAGAAATTTCTTTCCTTACTGATTTTTTTACCCTTACGTACCTGGTACACTTTTTCTGTAGGTATAAGCACCTGCGAGACATAGTCCTGAAGATTTTGGTGATTGATCTCACTTTCAATTAATTCCTTAACCTTCTTTTCTTTGCCGCTGACGGCTTTAACCACATACCACTTTTTTACTTGATCGCTCATAAATCACACTCCATTGGGAGAAACATAAGAGAATTGGCAGAACAACGATTTTGATAATAACACTAAAACAGTAAATAAAACTGTTTCAGCAAGGTACCGAATGACAAGTCCATCAGATATACCACGATAGCGATAATAACGGAAGCGATGGACACGACAATCGCACTATTTTGAAGCTCACTCCATGTTGGCCATGAGACTTTGTGTACCAATTCGTCGTAACTTTCTTTTATATAATTTTTTATTTTTTTCATGAAAGCTTTTATTTGCACGGGTGGTAGGAATCGAACCCACAGCCTACGGTTTTGGAGACCGCCACTCTACCAATTGAGCTACACCCGTTTATACTCACATAACAAGCTTTAAAAAAGACTAAGGTATTCCGCTGTTGCCAGTGAAATTCCTTAGTCTTTGTAACCTATTAATCGAGGATTTCGATTACCTGGCCTGCACCTACTGTTCTTCCACCTTCACGGATAGCAAAACGGAGGTTGAGGTTCATAGCGATTTCCGAAATCAATTTTACTTCTATCACAAGGTTATCTCCGGGCATTACCATTTCAACGCCTTCAGGAAGTGTAACTTCGCCGGTAACGTCGGTGGTACGGAAATAAAACTGCGGACGATATTTGTTATGGAAAGGAGTGTGGCGGCCACCTTCTTCTTTCTTCAGGATATAGACTTGTCCTTTAAAGTGAGTATGCGGTTTTACAGAACCGGGTTTTGCAACCACCATACCACGGAAAATCTGATCCTTGTCGATACCTCTGAGCAACAGACCGGTGTTATCACCAGCTTCGCCACGGTCGAGGATTTTGCGGAACATTTCCACACCGGTAACCACTGATTTCAGTTTTTCAGCACCCAGACCGATAATTTCTACGGGGTCGCCAGAGTTGATAACTCCGGTTTCGATTCTTCCGGTAGCAACAGTACCACGTCCGGTAATTGA
>JAGNBV010000045.1:0-1257 GCA_018004645.1 Bacteroidales bacterium | reverse complement strand
GGTGATAGCTGCCGTCAAGGTTGTTTTGCCGTGGTCAATATGACCTATTGTCCCAATGTTTACGTGGGGTTTGGAACGTTCGTACTTTTCTTTTGCCATTTTAATTAAGTTTGTTAAGTGATTATAATTTATTTCTGTTTTATGATTATTCAATTTGAGCCATTGACGAGAATTGAACTCGTGACCCCTTCCTTACCAAGGAAGTGCTCTACCCCTGAGCTACAACGGCTGAGATGGAGCGGAAGACGGGGCTCGAACCCGCCACCTATAGCTTGGAAGGCTATCGCTCTACCAAATGAGCTACTTCCGCATGACATAACAGTTGAAAAAAATCAAATATTATGTGGGGAGAGGAGGAATCGAACCTCCGAAGGCATTGCCAACAGATTTACAGTCTGCCCCATTTGACCGCTCTGGAATCTCCCCATATTTTTCTTCAAAGAACTGGAGCCGAAAGAGGGATTCGAACCCCCGACCCGCTGATTACAAATCAGCTGCTCTGGCCAACTGAGCTATTCCGGCGTAGCCACTGCTTATTTAATATTGACAATCAGATGTTTATACAAAAAAAGCAGTCCTCTTATAAAAAAGGACTGCAAATGTACACAGAAATAAGTTATCAACAAAGAAAAATATTATTTTTTTTTTCAGATGCCTTTAATTTTTTCTTTATGTTTGACTAATTGCTTGCGCAAGGCTTCAACAGCAGTATCGGTGGCTTGTTCAAAAGTGCTGGACTGCTTTTTGGCAAATAAATCATTACCGCGCATCGACAAATGGATTTCGGCTATCTTGTTTTTTTCACTTTCATTCTTTTCAAGTCGGAGCGTAACTTCTGACGAAAGCAGGCCGTCATAAAGAGTTGATAATTTGTCGACTTTTTCCTGGATATAACTCTCAAGTTTTTTATCCGTTTTGAAGTGCAATGATGTAATGTTGACTTTCATAAAAAACCTCCTTTTTTTTAAGCTTTTGGGTGAGATTGTTTGTAAACTGTTTTTAATTTTTCAATGGTATTATGCGTATATACCTGAGTTGCCGAAAGGTTGGCATGACCAAGCAGTTCCTTGATGGAATTAAGATCGGCTCCGTGGTTGAGCATGTGGGTGGCAAAAGTATGTCGCAACACGTGTGGACTTTTTTTATCCTGCGAAGTTATGGTGTTAAGATAATAAATTACGACACGATATACAAGTTTTTGATAAACTTTTTTTCCTTTTGTGGTTACAAAAAAATAATCGCATGGTTCCAAAATGG
>JAGNBV010000046.1 GCA_018004645.1 Bacteroidales bacterium | reverse complement strand
AAATTATCTTCAAAACTATCTAAACGAATTTATTTACAAGTTAAACAGGAGATTCAATGGTGATTTATTTGAAAGAGTCATCATTGCCGCTGTTTTTCCTTACTGGTACAAAAGTGATTAATCAATATGTCATAATCAATAATCTTGCAATAGCCTGTTTTTTCACTTTAACCAAGGGGTAAGGCAAAATTTGGAATAATGAAGAAAAAAAATATTCTCACAGCTTATATCGTTGTATAACAAGCATATAGCTGATAATTGTTATAAAATTGGCGGGTTTAAAAACAATTTAAAAATAATTTTTTTTCAAAGTGCTTGATAATATGAAATTAATATTTACCTTTGCAGTCCCAAAAAAACTTGGGGAGAATTATAGTTAAAAACGGTTGATATGCCTACAATACAGCAATTAGTTCGTAAAGGACGCAAAAAATTGACAGATAAAAGCAAATCCAGAGCATTGGATTCATGCCCGCAGAGACGTGGTGTTTGTACCAGAGTTTACACCACTACTCCTAAGAAACCTAACTCGGCGATGCGTAAAGTTGCCAGGGTTAAGCTAACTAACAGTAAGGAAGTGAATGCCTACATTCCGGGAGAAGGCCATAACCTTCAGGAACACTCTATCGTGCTCATCAGAGGCGGCAGGGTAAAAGACCTTCCGGGTGTACGTTATCATATCATCCGTGGCGCATTGGATACATCGGGCGTTGATGGCCGCAACCAGCGCCGCTCCAAATATGGCACCAAACGGCCTAAAGCAAAAAAAGCAGCAACAAAATAAAAGTAAAATAAAGAACTTTTTTATATAAAATGAGAAAAGCAACTCCAAAAAAGCGGATTATTCTTCCTGACCCCAGGTTTAACGATACTTTGGTAACAAAGTTCGTTAATAACATCATGCTGGAGGGAAAGAAGAATATCGCCTACGATATTTTTTACGACGCTATCGATATAGTTTCGGAAAAAAGTGGCGAAGACGGACTTGAAGTATTCAAAAAAGCCCTTGCTAATGTTACTCCTTCAGTAGAAGTGCGCAGCCGCAGGATCGGTGGGGCTACTTTCCAGATCCCCTCAGAAATCAGGCCTGGAAGGAAAATGTCTATAGGTATGAAAAACCTGATAAAATACGCCCGCTTACGTCATGAGAAATCAATGTGTCAGAAATTAGCTTCTGAAATTTTAGCCGGATATAAAGAAGAAGGTGCTGCTTTTAAGAAAAAAGAAGATACACACCGCATGGCCGAAGCTAACAAAGCATTTTCTCATTTTAAGTTTTAATAGACTTAGTGCGTAGCGGGATATAATATAATATTAATGTCAGAGAACCTCGAGTATATAAGAAATATTGGCATTATGGCGCACATAGACGCGGGTAAAACCACGACTACGGAGCGTATATTATATTATACCGGCATCACACACCGCATGGGTGAAGTCCACGAAGGCAATGCCACCATGGACTGGATGGAACAGGAGCAGGAACGCGGCATCACTATTACTTCAGCCGCCACCACAGTTTACTGGAAAACAAACAATACTCCCTATAAAATTAATATCATCGATACGCCGGGGCATGTCGATTTTACTGTTGAAGTAGAACGCAGCCTCAGAGTGTTGGACGGAGCAGTAGCTCTGTTCTGTGCCGTAGGTGGTGTTGAACCACAATCCGAAACCGTTTGGCATCAGGCCGATAAATATCATGTGCCCCGGATCAGTTACATCAACAAGATGGACCGGTCAGGCGCTGACTTCTTTCAGGTGATTACCCAGATACAGGATAAACTAAGAGCCCGCCCCGTGGTAATACAGATACCTATCGGTGAAGAAGATAATTTCAGGGGCATTGTAGATCTGGTGCACAATAAGGCTTTCGAATGGGACGAAGAATCTCTGGGACTTAACTATAATGAAGTACCCATACCCGAAGACCTGAAAGACATCGTGGCCGAATACCGTACAAAACTTGTCGAAGGAGCAGCAGAAGAAAATGAAGCACTGCTCGAAAAATTTTTGAACGACCCCGAATCAATCAGCAGCGAAGAAATAATAGCAGCCCTGCGTAAAGCTACTATCGAAATGCGCATCACCCCGGTGTTGTGCGGATCGTCTTTCCGCAATAAAGCTGTACAACAACTCTTGGATGCCATCGTACTGTATTTACCCAGCCCGATAGACATTCCTGCAATAAAAGGTTTCAACCCCTTCAACGAAAAAGAAGAAGTAAGGCATGCCGACATTACGGCACCTTTCTGTGGACTGGCATTCAAAATTACCACCGATACTTATGTGGGCAAACTCGCTTTTTTCAGAGTTTATTCCGGCACCATGTCGGTAGGTACCATGATATATAATGCCAATACCGGCAAAAAAGAGAGGGTGTCGAAAATTATGAGAATGCACGCCAATAAACAAAATCAGGTGAATGAGATTGAAGCGGGTGATATTGGCGCGCTGGTGGGTTTTAAAGAAATCAGGACCGGTGATACCCTGTGTGATGAAAAACATCCCATCGTGCTGGAATCAATGACTTTCCCCGAACCCGTAATCAATATTGCCGTGGAACCCAAAACCACAGCAGATATTGACAAACTCGCCAACTGCCTCAAAAGAATAGCAGAAGAAGATCCTACATTCCAGGTTCGCGTCAACGAAGAAACGGGACAAACCCTTATCAGTGGCATGGGCGAACTGCACCTGGAAATTATTCTTGACCGCCTGAAAAGAGAACATAAAGTGGAAGTAAACCATGGCGTGCCTCAGGTGGCCTATAAAGAAGCTATCAAAACTACGGTTCGTCACCGCGAAATTTATAAAAAACAAACCGGCGGAAAAGGCCGTTTTGCTGATATCGATTTTGAAATTTCACCTGCCGACAGCAACGTCAGAGGTCTGCAATTTATCGATGAAGTGAAAGGTGGCAACCTCCCTAAAGAATTTATCAAAGCCACACAAAAAGGTTTTGAGGCTGCACTTATGAATGGTGTTATTGCCGGATTCCCTTTTGAATCTGTAAAAGTAAGATTGATTGACGGAAGTTTCCATAGCGTGGACTCTGATGCCATGGCCTTTGAAATAGCCGCCCGTTTTGCTTTTAAGGATGCTTGCAAAAAGGCCCAGTGTGTCCTGATGGAACCCATCATGAAACTGGAAGTGGTAACCCCCGAAGAATATGTGGGCGACGTTACCGGCGACCTGAACAAACGCAGGGCACAGCTCCATAGTCTGACGGCCAGAATAGGTTTCCAGATTGTTGATGCCATTGTACCCCTGTCGGAAATGTTTGGATATATTACCATTCTGCGGACCATAACTTCCGGCAGAGCTACCGCCTCTTTGGAATTTTCGCATTATAGTGAAACACCCAAAGAAATTGCTGACGATGTAATATACAAAATCAAAGGATATTTACCAATTAATAATATAAATTAAATCATAACACAGTGAATCAGAGGATTAGAATAAAACTTAAATCGTACGATCACAATCTGGTTGACAAATCGGCTGAGAAAATCGTGAAGACAGTAAAATCGACCGGTGCTGTGGTAAGCGGCCCCATCCCTTTACCATCAAATAAGAAGATCTACACCGTTTTACGTTCGACTTTTGTAAACAAAAAAGCAAGAGAACAATTCGAACTGTCAACGTACAAGAGATTACTTGATATTTACAGCACCACCTCCAAAACTATCGATGCCCTTATGAAGCTTGAACTTCCTAACGGCGTAGAAGTGGAAATAAAAGTATAGTATTTATTATCAGATAAAAAAGACAAAAAATGTCAGGCTTAATAGGAAAAAAGATCGGAATGACCAGCGTCTTCGATGCGACAGGGAAGAACATCCCTTGTACAGTTATTGAAGCTGGCCCCTGTGTTGTGACACAGGTGATGACAAAGGAAAAAGACGGTTATGATGCCCTTCAGCTTTCATTTGATGAAAAAAAGGAAAGCAGAACTAACAAACCCATGAAGGGACATTTTGCCAAAGCAGGAACAACCCCCAAAAAAGTTGTCGCTGAATTTTCGAGGTTCGAAGAAGGCCACAGGAAAAAATTTGGAGAAGTTTTGATGGTAGATGTATTCATTGAAGGTGAATATATTGATGTGGTTGGCACTTCAAAAGGTAAAGGTTTTCAGGGCGTTGTAAAACGTCATGGTTTTGGTGGTGTCGGTGAAAAAACTCACGGACAACACGACCGCTTGAGAGCTCCGGGTTCTGTAGGCGCATCATCCTATCCTTCACGCGTTTTTAAAGGATTAAGAATGGGTGGCAGAATGGGTGGCAACCGTGTTAAGGTTATCAACAGCCAGGTAGTAAAGATTATACCTGAGAAAAATTTGATTATTGTAAAAGGTTCTGTACCGGGACCTAAAGGTTCATATTTAAAAATTGAAAGATGGAGTTAGTAGTTCATAAATTTGATGGAAGCGAAACTACCCGCAAGGTAGCATTAGACGATAGCATTTTCGGCATCGAACCTAATGATCATGCTATTTATCTGGATGTTAAACAGCACCTCGCCAATAAAAGACAAGGCACTCACAGTTCCAGACCGCGTTCGATGATGTCGGGCAGTACCCGCAAGCTGAAACGCCAGAAAGGTACCGGCGGTGCCCGTTCAGGGGATATCAATTCACCCGTGTTTGTAGGCGGTGGCAGAGCTTTTGGCCCGCAACCCAGAGTGTACAACTTTAAACTAAACAAAAAAGTAAAACAACTGGCTCGCATGTCGGCCCTGACTTACAAGGCAAAACAAAACCAGATCGTGATACTCGAAGATTTTACTTTTGATGAAATAAAAACCAAAAGGTATCAGGAACTGCTGGCCAACCTGAAAGTAGCCGACCAAAAAACATTGATGGTACTTCCACAAACCGATCCCAAAATTTATATGTCGTCGCGCAATATTCAAAAAGCAAAAGTATTGACAGCAGCATCGCTGAATACATACGACATACTTAACGCGGGCAATCTGCTCATCGTGGAAAGTTCCGTTCAGAAAATCAATGAAATGTTTCAAAAATAATTTAAAATACTGAACAATGAATGTGATCATAAAGCCGGTAATTACAGAAAAGATGACAGCCATGGGCGAAAGCCAGGGCCGCTATGCTTTTCTTGTTGATAAAAGGGCAAATAAATTACAGATAAAAAAAGCTGTGGAAGAATTATACGAAGTAAAGGTGGAAGCGGTGAACACTATGGTTTACGCTGGTAAAACGAAATCAAGGTACACCAAAGCCGGTTATATTTCAGGACGCCAAAATTCAACCAAAAAGGCTGTCGTTACATTGGCACAAGGAGAAAAAATAGATTTTTATAGCAATATTTAATAGAAATGGCATTAAAGAAACTTAATCCAACAACACCCGGTCAACGCTTTAAGGTAATTAGTGCGTTTGACGAAATAACCACCGATAAACCCGAAAAAAGTTTGTTGGTTAGTATTAAAAGAAGCGGTGGCAGGAACAATACCGGAAAAATGACTATGCGCTATATTGGCGGTGGTCATAAAAGACAATACCGAATCATAGATTTTAAACGTGAAAAGGAAAACATCCCTGCAACGGTTAAATCTATAGAATATGACCCGAACAGAAGCGCCCGTATCGCTTTGTTGTCCTATGCCGATGGCGATAAAAGATATATTATAGCACCGCAGGGATTAAAAGTAGGTCAAAAAGTGGTATCAGGCAAAGGCATTGCTCCGGAAATCGGTAATTCCTTATATTTGAGTGAGATACCTTTCGGTACCATCATTCATAATATTGAACTCCGTCCCGGTGAAGGCGGAAAAATGGCCCGCGGAGCCGGTACATTTGCCCAACTGATGTCCCGCGACGGAAAATTTGCCGTAATAAAATTACCTTCCGGAGAAACCCGGTTGATATTACAGGCCTGTAAAGCTACCGTAGGTATGGTTTCTAATCCTGATCACAGCCACGAAAAATCAGGCAAAGCAGGAAGAAGCAGATGGCTCGGACGCCGTCCCAGAAACCGCGGTGTTGCCATGAACCCAGTGGATCACCCCATGGGCGGTGGCGAAGGTAAAGCCTCCGGCGGACATCCAAGAACCAGAAAAGGTATGCCAGCCAAGGGTTATAAGACACGAAACCGTAAAAAAATGTCAAACAAGTATATCATCGAAAGAAGTAAGAAATAACAATAACCAGTTAGATAAAAAATTATGAGTCGTTCGTTAAAAAAAGGTCCGTATATCAGTGAGAAACTTGAAAAAAAGGTTCTCCAGATGAATGAAGCCAAAAAAAGAAGTTCTATAAAAACATGGTCGAGGAACTCTGTTATTTCACCGGATTTTGTTAATCACAATATCCTGGTTCATAACGGCAATAAATTTATCCCGGTGTACATCACTGAAAACATGGTTGGCCATAAACTCGGAGAATTTGCTCCTACCCGTATCTTCAGGGGGCATGCCGGTAATAAAGATAAAAAATAATAACTCAGCTTCAAAATAGAAAATATCATGGGAGAAAGAAAACGCATAAGTGCAAACAAAGCTAAGGAAGCTAAAAAATCAACGTATTTTGCACGCCTTTCCAATTGTCCTACATCGCCCAGAAAAATGCGCCTGGTAGCCGATCAGATAAGGGAAAAAAATGTCGATAAAGCATTATTCTTATTGAAATTGTCGCCCAAGGAAGCTTCCGGACGCCTGCACAAACTTTTACTGTCTGCAATTGCAAACTGGCAAGGCAAAAATGAAGGCAAACGGCTAGAGGACAGCAATTTGTATGTAAAAGAGATTTTTGTTGACAGTGGCAGACAATTAAAACGCATACAGGCTGCCCCACAGGGAAGAGCACACCGCCTGAAAAAACGTTCGAATCACGTTACCCTAATACTCGGTTCGAGAAATCAGGAAGTGGCAGTGGAAGAACCTATCGCACAAGCTCCCGTTAAAGAAGAAAAACCGGTGAAAACCGAAAAAGTAAAAAAAGAAAAAACGGTAAAAGCTGAAAAACCTGCCAAAGAAGTTAAGGCAGAAAAAAAAGTAAAAACAGAAAAAAAACCTAAAGAAAAAACTGAATAATAAACAAAATAAATAAATACCAGATGGGACAAAAAACAAATCCAGTAGGTAACAGATTAGGAATTATTAAAGGATGGGATTCTAATTGGTTTGGTGGCAAAAGTTTTGAGAACAAACTTATTGAAGACAAAAAGATCAGAATTTATCTCAATGCCCGTTTATCTAAAGCAAGCATATCGAAGATTATCATTGAGCGGACGCTTAAACTCATAACAGTTACCATTAATACTGCTCGTCCGGGAACCATTATTGGTAAGGGTGGTCAGGAAGTTGACAAACTGAAAGAAGAGTTGAGGAAAATCACCAATAAGGAAATCCAAATCAACATCAACGAAATCAAACGTCCTGAACTGGATGCTTACCTGGTGGCAAGTTCTGTTGCCAAACAAATCGAAGGAAGAATCTCTTACCGTCGTGCCATAAAAACCAGCATTGCCTCCTCGATCCGGATGGGTGCCGAAGGAATAAAAATACAAACCTCAGGACGTATCGGTGGCGCTGAAATGGCACGTACCGAACAATATAAAGAAGGCCGTATTCCCTTGCATACCCTGCGCGCCGATATCGACTATGCCTTGGCCGAAGCCCATACCACCTACGGAAGAATAGGCGTAAAAGTGTGGATTTGCAAAGGCGAAGTCTACGGAAAAAGAGAAATTGTCCCCACTTCCGCTAACGTAAAAGAGAGCAAACACGAAATACCCGGCGGCAAAGAACAGGGCAGAAGAAGAAGAAGAAATAATAAGTAAAACAAAGGTTAATTTTTAATACTTACTGTAATGTTACAGCCAAAAAAGACAAAATACAGAAAAATGCAAAAGCAACGCATGAAAGGCAATGCTCATCGCGGGCATCAGATTTCATTCGGCACTTTTGCGATAAAAACTCTTGACGAATATTGGATTACCGGACGCCAGATCGAAGCTGCCCGTCAGGCCATCACCCGTCACATGAAACGTGAAGGACAATTATGGATACGAATATTCCCTGATAAACCTGTAACCAAAAAACCTGCAGAAGTTCGTATGGGAAAAGGTAAAGGCGCTTTGGAATATTATGTAGCACGCGTTACCCCGGGCCGTATCATGTTCGAGATAGACGGTGTGCCATTCGATATCGCTAAAAAAGCTCTCGAACTGGGTGCGCAAAAATTACCGGTCCACACCAGGTTTGTTATTAGAAAAGATTACATTGAAGACCAAAAATAATTATCAATGAAACAGCAAGTCATTAGCGAACTTTCAACGAACGAACTTCGTGAAAGATTAGAAGAAGAGAAAAAGCAATACCTGAAATTGAAAATGAATCACGCCATTTCTCCTCTGGAAAATCCCATGAAAATAAAGGATTATAAGAGAACTATTGCCCGTATGCTTACCGAGCTGCGGAAACGGGATCTGGCAGGCGACACTCAACAGGTTGAAGTAGTTACAAAGAAAAACAGCAAAAAGTAATAAACCACCATGGAACGTAATTTAAGAAAAGAAAAAATAGGTGTTGTTGTCAGCAATAAAATGCAGAATACCATTGTTGTAAACGTTGAAAGAAAAGTAATGCACCCCAAGTACGGTAAATTTGTGAAGAAAAATACCAAATTTATGGCTGAAGACGCAAAAAATGAATGCAGCATTGGCGACACCGTAAAAATAGCTGAAACAAGGCCTTTAAGCAAAAATAAATGCTGGAGGTTAGTAGAAATTATCGAAAAGGTTAAATAAAATGATACAGCAAGAATCCAGACTAATAGTAGCCGACAACAGCGGCGCCAAAGAAGTCCTCTGCATCAGAGTCCTTGGTGGCACAAAAAGAAGATATGCTTCTGTGGGAGACAAAATCATTGTAACTGTTAAAAGCGCCATACCGGCCGGTAACATCAAAAAAGGCACCGTAAGCAAAGCAGTTATTGTAAGAACCAGCAAAGAAGTCAGAAGAAACGACGGATCCTATATCCGTTTCGACGACAATGCCGTAGTATTACTTACAGCCAATGATGAGCTCAGGGGTACCCGTATATTCGGCCCTGTGGCACGCGAACTGCGCGAAAAACAATATATGAAAATTATTTCACTGGCACCCGAAGTGCTATAAAAAATAACGTTATGCGACCAAAAATACATGTTAAAAAAGGCGATACAGTAACCGTTATTGCCGGCGATTCAAAAGGTCAACAAGGCAAAGTCCTAAAGGTAATCGTTGAAAAAAATAAAGTGCTTGTTGAGGGAGTCAACCTGATTTCAAAACATACCAAACCTAATGCAAAAAATACTAAAGGCGGTATCTTGAAAAAAGAAGCTTCGATACACGTATCAAACCTTATGGTTAACGACTCTTCGGGAAAACCTACTCGGACCGGCCGAAAAATTGATGAAAAATCAGGAAAATTAGTAAGGTATTCAAAAAAATCAGAAAAAAAGGAGACAATTAAATAATGGACTACAAACCAAGATTAAAGGAAAAGTACGATAAAGAAATTGTTCCTGCCCTTATCAAACAATTTCAGTATAAGAATAATATGCAGGTGCCCCGCCTGCTGAAAATAAGCCTGAACCAAGGTATTGGCGGTGCTATTGCTGATAAAAAAATGATCGAAACCGGCATCGACGAAATGTCGCTGGTATCAGGTCAGAAAGCAGTGCAAACCAAATCCAAAAAAGACATATCAAACTTCAAACTCAGAAGAGGTATGCCCATTGGTGTAAGGGTTACATTGCGCAATGAGAAAATGTACGAATTTCTCGACAGGCTGATCTCGGTTGCCATCCCCCGTATTCGCGATTTCCGCGGTATCAATGATAAGGGATTTGACGGAAAGGGAAATTTCTCCTTTGGTATTACCGAACAAATAATTTTTCCTGAAATAACCATCGATAAGGTGAGCAAAATCAATGGTATGAACATTACCATGGTTACCTCCGCCAAAAACGACCAGGAAGCATACGCGCTGTTAAAAGAATTTGGATTACCCTTTAAAAATCAGAAATAACATGGCAAAAGAATCAATCAAAGCCCGTGAATTAAAAAGAGAACAACTTGTTGAAAAATACAAGGAAAAAAGATTGCAGCTTAAAAAAGAAGGCGACTATATCGCATTGCAAAAATTGCCTAAAAATGCTTCGCCTGTCCGTTTGCACAACCGCTGCAAAATTACGGGTCGCCCTAAAGGATATATGCGTCAGTTCGGTATCTCGCGTATCAACTTTCGCGAAATGGCACTCGCCGGCCTCATACCGGGAGTAAAAAAAGCAAGCTGGTAAAAATTAAAATAATTAGTAACAATAAAAAACTAAAAAATGAACACGGATCCTATTTCAGATTACCTGACAAGAATTAGAAATGCCGTGATGGCGAATCACAGAATGGTGGAAATTCCTGCTTCAAATCTGAAAAAAAGTATAACAAAAATTCTTTTTGAAAAAGGATATATCCTGAACTATAAATTTGAAGACAACCCCAAACCGGGAACCATAAAAATAGCGCTGAAGTACCATCCCACGATGAAAACATCCGCCATCTCTACCCTGGAAAGAGTCAGCAGCCCCGGATTAAGAAAATATGTCAACGCTGATGAGCTTCCGCGTGTTTTAAACGGGCTTGGAATAGCTATTATTTCAACCTCCAAAGGCATTATGACCGACAAGGAAGCCAGACAACAAAATGTTGGCGGTGAAGTAATTTGTTACGTCAGTTAATAAAAGGAGAAAACAACATGTCACGTATTGGAAAACTACCGATTGCATTACCTCAGAATGTTCAACTCAACGTTTCTGATGATAATATCGTAACCGTAAAAGGCCCAAAAGGCGAACTCAAACAAAAGATAAACCCTTCCGTTAAAATAAAAGTGGAAAACAACCACATCATTCTCGAAAGAGAAAACGATGAGGCCAGAGCCTACCACGGACTTTATCGCGCACTTGTTTCAAACATGGTACACGGCGTATCCGAAGGATTTAAACTGGTTCAGGAAATTATTGGCGTTGGCTACAAAGCCGATGCACAGAATAATTTACTCGAACTTTCTCTTGGGTATTCGCATAACATATTTATTGAAATGCCCCCCGATGTGAAAGTTACTACCATAAACGAGAGAGGAAAACCCCCTACAATCATCCTCGAATCTATCGATAAACAACTGCTTGGTCAGGTGGCTTCCAAAATCAGATCACTCAGAAAACCGGAACCATACAAAGGTAAAGGTATAAGATTCCAGAACGAAGTCCTTAGAAAGAAAGCCGGAAAATCGGCCGTCCAAAAATAATGTAAAACGTTAAAACTCACAGAGTAATGGCTATTAAAAGTAATAAAGAGTACAGAAGATTCAGAATAAAACAGCGGATCAGAAAAATCGTGCAAGGTACGGTTGAACGTCCCAGAATGTCAGTCTTCAGAAGTAATACCAATATTTACGTTCAACTGATTGACGACGTGAACGGAAAAACTCTGGTAGCAGCTTCATCACTCGATCCCGAAATTGCTGCAGCAAAAGTTGACAAAAAAGAAAAAGCAAAAATGGTTGGCAAGGTAATAGCACAAAAAGCTATTGAAGCCGGTCTTAACGCTGTTGTATTCGACAGAGGCGGATACTTATATCATGGTAGAGTAAAATCATTAGCTGATTCGGCAAGAGAAGCAGGTTTAAAATTTTAATAATATATGTCAAACGCAAACATCAAAAGAGTTAAGTCGAGCGAAATAGAGTTCAAAGACAGGTTGGTAAGCATCCAGAGAGTAACCAAAGTTACCAAAGGAGGAAGGACCTTTAGTTTTTCTGCTATCGTTGTCGTAGGAAACGAAAACGGCGTGGTAGGTTACGGACTGGGAAAAGCAAAAGAAGTTACCGCAGCTATCGCCAAAGGTATTGACGATGCCAAGAAAAACCTCGTCAAGGTACCCGTGTATAATGGCACTGTGCCTCACGAACAATATGGAAAATATAGCGGCGCATACGTGTTTCTCAAACCTGCTACTCCTGGTACCGGTGTTATTGCCGGTGGAGCTATGCGTGCCGTACTGGAAAGCGTTGGCGTGAAAAACGTGCTGGCAAAATCCAAAGGATCCTCAAATCCGCACAGCGTGGTGAAAGCTACCATGGATGCATTGGTAAACATGAAAGACCCTTATACAGTGGCACAACTGAGAGGTGTTACATTAGGTCAGGTTTTTAATGGTTAATAGGCTACTATAAATACAATGAATATGAAAAAAATCAGGGTAACACAAGTAAAAAGCGGAATAGACAGACCGGCTATACAGAAAAAAACCTTGCTGGCATTAGGAATAAAGAAAATGCACCAGTCCGTTGAACTCGAAGCCACCCCACAAGTGGAGGGTATGGTCAGAAAAGTCAAACATTTAGTAACAAGAGAAGAAATTTAATTAATTAAGAAAAAAATAATTAATATATTATGGATTTAAGTAATCTGAAACCGGCAAAAGGATCGATAAAAAGTTCAAAACGTATCGGAAGAGGACAAGGCTCTGGTAAAGGAGGAACTTCCACAAGAGGTAATAAAGGCGCTCAGGCACGATCCGGTTATTCTAAAAAATTAGCTTTTGAAGGCGGTCAGATGCCTTTGATCAGAAGAATTCCAAAATTTGGATTTAATAATATCAGCAGGGTGGAATACAGCGGGATAAATGTGGATACACTTCAGAAACTCGCCGAAGAAAAAAACCTTACTGCCATTGATGTAAACACATTGATTGAAAACGGTCTCGCATCCAAAAACGAACTGATAAAAATTTTAGGCAGGGGCGAACTGAAATTAAAACTTGATGTGAAAGCTCACGCATTTTCAGCTACTGCCATAAAAATTATTGAAGCACAAGGTGGAACCGCAACAAAAATTTAATGAATGAAACGACTGATAGAAACTATTAAAAATATATACAGGATAGAAGATCTTCGCAAGAGGATTATCTATACTCTGGGAATTATACTGATTTACCGCGTAGGTTCTTATGTGGTATTGCCGGGCATTGACCCCAATATGCTGGGCGCATTGCAGAGGCAAACGGATGATGGCCTGCTCGGACTTCTTAATATGTTCTCCGGAGGCGCATTTGCCAACGCATCCATTTTTGCCCTTGGTATTATGCCGTATATCTCTGCCTCTATCGTTATTCAGTTGCTTGGTATGGCAATACCCTATTTCCAGAAACTGCAAAAAGAAGGCGAATCAGGCAGGAAAAAAATCAACCAAATCACCCGTTTCTTAACAGTAGTCATTACAGCAGCTCAGGCACCCGCCTATATCGGCAACATCACCAGCCAACTGCCCAGCGAAGCCATTTATCCTTTTATGCCCGAAACGGCTCCTACAGTGTTTTTCTGGGTGTCATCGGTAATCATTCTTGTTTCAGGAACCATGTTTGTTATGTGGCTCGGCGAACGTATCACCGATAAGGGTATCGGCAACGGTATTTCATTAATCATTATGATCGGTATTATCGCACGCTTACCTTTCGCTTTAGTCGGCGAGTTTATTTCCCGCATGGAACAGCAGGGTGGTGGTCTCATAATTTTTGTTGTGGAATTGGTTGTTTTGGTACTGGTTATTTTAGTATGTATCCTGCTTGTTCAGGGAACCAGAAGAATCCCCGTACAATATGCCAAGAGAATTGTAGGAAACAAACAGTATGGAGGCGTACGTCAGTATATTCCTTTAAAAGTGAATGCCGCCGGTGTAATGCCTATCATTTTTGCACAGGCCATCATGTTTATTCCTCTCACCGTAGCCGGTTTTGCCAATGTCGAAGCTTTGTCGGGTTTTGCCCGCACATTCTCCGATTTTAACGGATTCTGGTACAATTTCACTTTTGCCATTTTTATCATTGCATTTACCTATTTTTATACGGCTATCACGATTAATCCCAATCAGATGGCTGAAGATATGAAGAAAAACGGCGGCTTTATTCCCGGCATCAAACCCGGTAAAAAAACAGCCGAATTTATCGATAATGTAATGTCTAAAATTACCCTCCCCGGATCAATATTTTTGGCTTTTGTAGCCATCATGCCGGCTATCGTGCGTCTTTTTGGTGTCAACACCCAGTTTGCGCAGTTTTATGGCGGCACATCGCTGTTGATTTTGGTGGGAGTGGTTTTGGATACATTACAACAGATTGAAAGTTATCTGCTAATGCGTCATTATGACGGATTAACGAAATCAGGAAGAATAAAAGGCCGTTCATCCATGGGATATGGACAAGCCGCTATGTAAAACCTTGACGGATGATACATTTAAAGTCCGAAGAGGAAATAGAATTAATAAAAGAGAGTTCTTTGCTTGTTGGTAAAACATTAGCTGAAGTAGCCGGATATATAAAACCTGGTGTTCAGACCGCATACCTGGATAAGATTGCAGAAGATTTTATCAGAGGCAATGGGGCTATACCCGGGTTTAAACACTACAGAGGGTATCCCGCTTCGCTGTGCATCTCGGTAAATGATCAGGTGGTGCATGGTATCCCGGGAAAAAATGAAATCAAAGACGGCGATGTCGTATCTATCGACTGCGGAGTGGTGTTAAACGGTTACAACGGAGATTCTGCTTATACTTTTGCTGTTGGAAATGTAAACTCCGAAACTATGGCGTTGTTAAAACGAACCAAAGAATCGCTGTACAAGGGGATAGAAAAAGCTTCAGCAGGCAACCGCTTGGGTGATATAGGTTATGCGGTGCAAAGTTATGTGGAACAATATGGTTACTCTGTAGTTCGCGAACTGGTGGGACATGGAATAGGCAAACACCTGCATGAAGAACCTCAGGTGCCCAATTATGGCAGACGCGGATCGGGACCCAAACTAAAAGAAGGTACCGTAATATGTATCGAACCAATGGTCAACCTGGGATTGAAAGAAATAATTCAGGAGCGCGACGGCTGGACCATCAGAACCCGCGACGGAAAACCATCGGCACACTTCGAACATGCGGTGGCTGTGAGAAAAAACCAATGCGAAGTTTTATCAACTTTTGAGTATATTGACAACGTAAAAAACGAAAATTTAAAAACGATTAATTAATTTATAAAGTAAAAAATGTCAAAACAAAGTTCAATTCAGCAAGACGGAACAGTCCTCGAATCGCTTGGCAACGCCATGTTTCGTGTTGAATTGGAAAATGGTCATGTGATAATTGCCCATATTTCCGGCAAAATGCGCATGCACTATATAAAAATTTTACCCGGTGATAAGGTGCGGGTTGAAATTTCACCTTACGACCTGACGAAAGGAAGAATAACATTCAGATATAAATAGAAATACCATGAAAGTACGTGTATCAATTAGAAAAAGAACCCCTGATTGCAAAATCATCAGAAGAAACGGTGTGGTTTATGTTATCAACAAGAAAAACCCCAAGTACAAACAAAGACAGGGATAAAATTTTGTAAATAATAAAAATAATTTAATATATGGCTAGAATTGCTGGTATTGATTTACCAAAAAACAAAAGAGGAGTAATCGGATTGACTTACATTTTCGGGATTGGAAAAAGTACCGCCCAGATGATTTTAAATGAAGCCGGAATTGATTTCAGTAAAAAGGTAGCTGACTGGACCGATGCCGAACAAACCAAAATACGTAATATCATCTCCGAAAAAGTAAAAGTGGAAGGCACCCTGCGTTCCGAAGTTCAGATGAACATAAAACGTCTGATGGAAATTGGTTCTTACCGGGGTATCAGACACCGCGCCGGATTACCCGTAAGAGGACAGAGTACCAAAAACAACGCCCGTACGCGTAAGGGAAAAAGAAAAACTGTTGCCAACAAAAAGAAAGCAACCAAAGGATAATAATTAATGTTTTTTTAATAACAGAAAACTATAAATAAATTATGGCAAAAACACCTGCTAAAACAGCAAAGAAAAGAATTGTAAAAGTTGACCCCATCGGTAGAGCTTATGTCTTTGCTTCGTTCAATAACATTATTATTTCCCTTACCAACGCCAATGGCCAGGTGATATCATGGTCCTCGGCTGGTAAAATGGGATTTAAGGGTTCCAAAAAAAATACTCCCTATGCAGGCCAGATGGCAGCAAGCGATTGCGGCAAACAGGCTTTTGACTACGGCCTCCGGAAAGTGAAAGTGTTTGTAAAAGGCCCGGGTGCCGGTAGAGAATCTGCTATACGGTCAATCAGCGCCGCCGGCATAGAAGTTACCGAAATTATTGACGTTACGCCATTGCCTCACAACGGCTGCCGCCCGCCAAAAAGAAGAAGAGTTTAATTATATTTAATATATTTCAGATATGGCAAGATACATTGGTCCGAAAACAAGGATTGCAAGAAAATTTAAAGACCCCATTTATGGTCCCGATAGATCGTACGAAAAAAAGAACTATCCTCCGGGACAACATGGACAGGCGAAAAAACGCAAAAAACAATCAGAATACGGCATACAGCTGCAGGAAAAACAAAAAGCCAAATACACCTACGGCATTCTGGAAAAACAATTTAAAAATACCTTCGAAAAAGCTTCCCGCAAAAAAGGTATTACCGGTGAAATATTGTTACAACTCATCGAAGCACGCCTCGATAACGTGGTGTATCGCCTGGGTATCGCTCCCACTCGTAACGGAGCCCGCCAATTGGTGTCGCACGGCCATATCGAAGTCAACGGAAAAGTTATCAATATTCCCTCGTTTAGCCTGAAACCCAACGACATTATCAATGTCAGGGAAAAATCAAAATCCCTCGAAGTAATCGTTGATGCCTTGGTACGTAATGCAAACCATTACAACTGGCTGGAATGGGATCAGGAAAAAATGGTCGGCAAATTCATGAGTTATCCCGAACGCGATCAGATACCCGAAACCATCAACGAACAATTGATTGTTGAGTTGTATTCTAAATAACAAATAATAAAATCAGATAACAAAATGGCAATATTAGCTTTTCAAAAACCGGATAAAGTTATCATGTTAGAATCGGATGATTATTTCGGAAAATTCGAATTTCGTCCGCTCGAACCAGGATACGGCACTACAGTTGGCAATTCTTTACGAAGAATTCTCCTGTCCTCTCTCGAAGGATTTGCTATTACCAACATTAAAATTGAAGGCGTCGATCAGGAGTTTTCATCCATCAAAGGTGTGTTGGAAGATGTCCCCGAAATTATCCTGAACCTCAAAAAGATTTGTTTCAAAAGACAAATTGATTCGCTCACCAACGAAAAAGTAACCGTTACCGTTACAGGAAAAGAGGTTTTTAAAGCAGGCGAAATCAACTCGTTTCTTTCAGGATTCCAGGTTTTAAATACTGAAGAAGTAATCTGCCACATGGAACCCAACGTGAAACTGGTGATGGAAATTACCATCGACAAAGGAAGAGGATATGTGCCGGCCGAAGAAAATAAAATTCCCAATGCTGCCATAGGCACCATCGCTATCGATTCTATTTACACTCCTATCAGGAACGTAAAATATGTAGTGGAAAATTACCGCGTGGAACAAAAAACCGACTACGAAAAGCTGGTTTTCGAAATTACCACCAACGGATCCATTCACCCCAAAGAAGCCTTAAAAGAAGCCGCTAAAATTCTTATTCACCATTTCATGCTGTTCTCCGATGAAAAAATTACCATCGACACAGAAGAAAAAGCCGTGGTGGAAGAATTTGATGAAACTTCTTTGCATATGAGGCAACTACTGAAAACAAAACTGGTGGACCTCGACCTCTCCGTACGTGCATTAAACTGCCTCAAAGCTGCCGACGTGGAAACTTTGGGAGATCTGGTTTCTTTCAACAAAAACGACTTGCTAAAATTCAGAAACTTTGGTAAAAAATCACTTACCGAATTAGAAGAACTGGTAAAAGCCAAAAATTTACAGTTCGGAATGAATATTGCCAAATATAAATTAGATAAGGATTAACAGAGATGAGACACAACAGAACAATCAATCATTTAGGAAAAACTGCTGAGCATAGAAGCGCTATGCTGGCAAATATGGCATCATCGCTCATACTTCACAAACGAATAGCGACCACCCTGGCAAAAGCCAAAGCACTGAGAAGCTATGTCGAACCTTTACTCACCAAATCAAAAGCAGACTCCGTGCATTCCAGAAGAATAGTGTTTAGCTATCTGGGAAATAAAGAAGCCGCTAAAGAACTCTTCAGGGAAGTTTCGCAAAAAATTGCTGAACGCCCCGGAGGATACACCCGCATCCTTAAAACCGGAACACGCAAAGGTGATCAGGCCGAAATGTGTATCATTGAGCTGGTTGATTATAACGAACTCATGACCGGCGAAAAAGCAGCAAAAGTTGCTAAGAAAGGAAGAAGCCGCAGAGGATCGGGTAAAAAAGCAGCCGCCGAAGTCAAGGAAGAAGTAAAAACCGTGAAAGCTGAAACAACCGAGGAAAATACTACCCCTGAAGTGAAGGACGAAGCCAACCCGGAAAATAACGAACAGGCCGAGCCTTCCAAAGATTAACAAAAAACAAATCATTTGAAAAGGATAAAGGCATTATCTCTTTATCCTTTTTTTATTATTAATATTAAAACAAAATTTTATGAGCAGAATTGCAAATATTTATGCGCGTCAAATCCTTGATTCGCGCGGAAACCCTACAATAGAGGTGGAAGTTATGACCGAATCGGGTGTAATAGGTACTGCAGCTATCCCTTCTGGCGCATCAACAGGAAGTCACGAAGCCGTGGAACTGCGCGATGGTGACAAAAAAGTATATAACGGCAAAGGCGTATTAAAGGCGGTACAGAATGTAAATAAAGTGCTTGCCGAAGAATTGAAAGGCATGTTGGTAAGCGAACAGGCCATCATCGATAAAATGATGATAGAAATTGACGGAACACCTAATAAAGGCAATATGGGCGCCAATGCTATTCTGGGCGTTTCCCTGGCTTGTGCCAAAGCCGCAGCACAGTTATCCGGCCAGCCACTGTTTCGCTATATAGGAGGGGTTAATGCCCGCACACTCCCTATTCCGATGATGAACATCCTTAATGGCGGTTCGCATGCCGATAACAGTGTGGATTTTCAGGAATTCATGATTATGCCGGTAGGTGCCGAAAACTTTACAGAAGCCATCAGAATGGGTGCCGAAATATACCACAAACTCCGGGATGTTTTGAAAAAAGCAGGTTATTCAACTAATGTAGGTGATGAAGGCGGTTTCGCACCCATGCTGAAATCTAACGAGGAAGCACTGCAGGTAATTATCAAAGCCATTGAAAACGCTAATTACAAGCCGGGCGTAGATGTTTTTATCGCCCTCGATCCGGCAGCTTCAGAGTATTATGATGATAATGAAAAGGTGTACCATCTGAAAAAATCTACCGGCGAAAAACTTAATTCCAACGAAATGGTGGATTTTTGGAAAGATTGGTGTAACAGATATCCTATCATTTCAATCGAAGACGGCATGGCCGAAGACGATTGGAAAGGGTGGGCGCTGATTACGAAAACGTTAGGCAGTAAAATTCAATTAGTTGGTGATGATCTTTTTGTTACCAACACCGACCGTCTGCAAATGGGTATCGATAAAAAATGTGCCAATTCCATTTTAATTAAAGTTAACCAGATAGGAACTCTCACCGAAACTATTAATGCCGTCAATTTAGCCTATCTTAACGGATATACTGCAATTATCAGCCATCGTTCGGGAGAAACTGAAGATACTACAATCGCTGACCTGGCCGTCGCCCTCAATACCGGAATGATAAAAACGGGTTCAGCCTGTCGGACCGATCGGATATGTAAATATAACCAGCTGATACGAATTGAAGAGATGCTTTATGGTACAGGAAAATACCTCGGAAAAGATTTTAAATTTCTGAAGAAGTAACTCTTGTTATAGTATTGTCTGCCTTGACAATGCCCTGTCAGGAAAGAGGCTGTCTCAAAAAGACAGCCTCTTTAATTTGTAATTCGAAAGAACCCGTCATAATGGCTATTTGTGGGTGTTTTGCAGATTTACTACGCTTTTTGAATCCCCAACCTGGCTTTGATAATAAATCATACACAACAGTTTAATATTCCCTCAAAAGAAAACTGACCTTAACGCTGAAAAACAAAAAAGGCCGCCTCGATTATGAGACAGCCTTTTTGGTTTTTTTTACTTCCAGCCTTATTTGTCGATAATAAGTTTTTGGTTGAGCAGGGTGTTGCCGTTTTTCAACGAAAGAACATAGATGCCTTTCGCAAGTGCTGACACGCTCATCGAATAATTATTAAGGCCTTTGTTTGCCTGATAGCTGGTAGAATTTAAAAGGCGTCCGGCAAGGTCGTAAATACTAATCTGCACATCACCATTATTTTCTGCATTATAGGTAACATTCAGGTTTTCGCTGGCAGGGTTGGGGTAAATCATAATGTCCTGGGGGGTATCAGGTTCATTCATCACTTCTTCCACGCCTTTCCATGAAAGGCTGCTGATGCTGGCTGTCAGTGTATAGCAACTGCTTGCGGAATAAGCGCCATTGTACCCATAGACTTTTATAACGTATGTTCCCACCTTGGCATTGTTATAAACGATACTTTCGGTTGTGGTTCCTGAGTTCTGCGAGGTGGCAATTAGAGTAGTCCCGTTTGATTTGAAGAGTTTCAAGTCGTAATCGGCAGGTAAGTCTGTCAGGGTAACTTTAATTTTTTTCTTCGCCGAAGTATTGGAGAATTTATAATAATCAACATCGGCAGCGGTTTCTATTGATGCATTGATATTGGTGTTGACGGCAATTGTCTTTGCTGTGGCAACCGTATTGTTTGATTCATAAATATCGGTACAGCCGCCTGCGGTCAGCGTGGTAAATGAGGACAGTCCTGAATAAGTGCCTGTTTCAGAACATACTGCCTGCACCATAAATTCATAAATAGTGCCGTCTGTCAACCCTGTGATGGCTTTGGAATTGGTGGTGGAAGTTGTGGTAACAAAGGTTGATGTTCCTGATGGACGATACTGAATATTGTAGCTGGAAGCGCCGGATACGGCTGCCCAGTTGAGGGTTGCCGATGTGGTGGTAATACCGGTGGCTGATAACCCTGAGGGCGTGCCGCAAGCGATTGTGCCGGGGGCTGTGCAGCCGTCTGAAACCGATAAGGAATATAATAGTCCGCCGGAGGCAAAAAGAGCAGCTATACGAGCCTTTTGGTTTGGGGTGAAATTGGCATATGAAATATCATCGCTGTAATCCATAAAATTCATATACATGATTCCAGGCGATTTTGCCGTGCACTTGTCGGTCAATACTCCGGTATGCACACCATACGTGTAATTGGCCTGGTTGGGAACATCCGTGCAATAGTCGCTGCCTGTGCACGTACCGCCATCATCGCCCCAAATATGGTACAGGTTAAAACAATGTCCTATTTCGTGTGTGGTGGTCCCCCCTAAATTGTAAGGGGCAGTAGCTCCTGTCACACCAAAAAATTCATAGTGAATTACCACGCCGAAAGTAGCGTCGACGCCACTGGTTGGAAATTGGGCATAGCCGCATAATCCGTCGCCCAATGGGCAAACCCAGATATTCATATATTTGGTTGGATCCCAGGCATCCAGTCCGCCGGTTGAATAATATTTGGCTCCATCGTTGGAATACGAAAAGGATGTAACAGAAGTTTGCCTTCTTTCAATACCGGTAGTGGCGGCTCCTGAAGGAGTGCGCTGTGCAAGGCAGAACTGGAGGTCTGTATTCACTTTTAAAGAAGATGAAAATGCCTGCATGGAGTGGGTGTTCAATCCGGCATAATCCCTGTTTAATACATCAATTTGTTCCTGCACCCTGGTATCGCTGATGTTTTGTGCGGCAGTGTTGTAAATAATATGAACCACTACGGGAACTGTTACCGTTCCTTTTGTACTATTGATATAGTCCTGGTTTTTTTCGATCCATTGTTGCAAGGCTTGTTCATAGTTGTCGATACGTAAATTCAAACCTGGGTCGTCAGCCTTTTGTAACTCCAGATATTCCATGGTTCCGCATTTGCGTTGAGCCTGAACTTTTGCCGTGAAAGTTCCCATAAATGCAATAAGAATTGCAAGGATAAATAGTTTTTTCATAGTGGTTTGTTTTTTTGTACAACAAATTTACCTTGCAAAAAGTCAAAAGTCAAGTTTTTTTTTGCAAATTTTTCAAAAAAAATGCGATGAAATGCGATAAAACACAGATAAAGAGGGGTTAATGATAGATGAAGGCAGGGTTGTTTTATTGAGATATCAGGTTGGAATAAACTATCTCTGAAATATCTGCGATGACATTTACAAGTGTGTCAAAACCTTCACCCTTGGTCATTACACATAGCAGGTAGGGTTTTCCGGGAAGATAGATGATGCCGCAATCATGCAATTGTTTCATTGGTGAATCCAGATATCCTCTTTCGCCAAATTTGTGGGCAATAACTATATCTTTGGGTAAACGGGCAGGGAGGCCATCGTTAAAACGTACTTTGCTGAGCAAATACAGGGCTTTTTCTGACATATCCTTGTCTAGGTATGAAGCATTATATAATATCCGGAAAAAAGAGGAATATTCTTTTACTGAAAGAAAATCATCATTAAAGTTTTTTCCTGACAAATCGACACCCATTTCCCCGATAACTTTTTGTACAGTATCGAAACTTATTAGCGCCCCGAGCATTTCTTTGGCATCGTTATCCGATTCTACAATCATTAATTCAAGTAGTTGGTCTATCGTATAGGATTGCCCTTTTACCAGTTTGCTTTCATAACCTATATTCTGGCGGAAATTTGTATCCAGGTGGCCGGTATAAGTAACCTTGCTGGCTAAAAACCCCTTTTCTTTTTGGGTTTTTTTCAATATAGTAATCAGCAGCGGTACTTTCAATAAACTAGCGGGCGTGTAATTGGCTTGCTCATTGATTCCTATCCAGGGACCATTATTCAGGTCTCTGTAATAGACGGATACATGCGAGATTTTGCCCTCAGTTTTTACTTCGTTAATATACTCTGTGATTTCTTTTTTTAATTTGGCGAGGTTGTATGTTTCCGAAGGCCGGTAATTATCGCATTCAATGAGGGGATTAATATACTTATAACCCCCGGCACGGGTTTCTGTGATTTGTTCCGTTTTGTGTTTTGATTTTGATGGATAGGTGGCTAAATAGGTGATGATAAAACCAGCCAACAGGCCAATCATCAGTGTGATAAACCCGGATAAGGTGAAAAAACTGCGCTTTCTTTTGGTATCTGGATTTGGTTTGTTTTTCATGCGTGGCCTATTTTCGATAGTTATTCAAATTTTTATAAACAATTTCTGAAACATCATTCAGAACATTGTTAAGAATATCTATGTTGTCGCCTTTTGCCATAATACAAAGCAGAAATGGGGTGTGTCCGCTATAAATGATGCCGCAGTCCTGCAATTGAATGTAAGGCGAATCCGGAAGCTTATTTCACCATATTGGTGCGATACTATGACATCGGCAGGCAACCTGGTGGCAATGCCTTGCTTGGTTCCCGATTTGCTCATTAGTTCAAGAGCTTTTTCCGACATTTCGCGGCTGAGAAAAGATGCATTGTATAATATTCTGAAAAAGGAGGTGTAGTCTTTTACCGAAAGATTCTTCGATCCATAGTTTTCCTGTACGGCAATAATACCCATTTCTTTAACGACTTTTGCCAGATAGTCATAACCCATAAGTTTTTCCAACACAGCTCTGGCTTCATTGTCCTGATTGTTTAGCATCAACTCAATTAGCTGGCCAACGCTGAATAGTGTTTTTGAATCAGCAATCTTTGCTTTGTCAGCAGCGGAGGAATTGATTTGCGGAGTAAAAGGTATCTCTTTTTTTAAAAATCCAGTGTCGGTTTCTGCTCTTTTTAATAAGGCAATGAGCAGGGGAACCCTTGAAACATTGGCGGGAGATAAGTTTTCATGTTCATTAATACCCAGCCAGGGTCCGTTGTTTAAATCCCGGTAATAAATGGATATGTGCTTTATGCTTTTGGTTGTCAAGGTGTTATTAACATAATTACTCAACTCCTTTTTTAATGAGGACAGTCTTTTGTTGTCGGCAATTTGAAAATTATCGCAATCCAGCAGGGGATTAATAAACCGATATCCTCCTGCTCTGGTTTCCTGGAGGGCGATAGGACGGGGTAGCCATTTAATTAGAAAAGTAGTAAGATATCCCGAAGCAACACCAATTATTAGTCCTGTGTAAGCCTACGGCAAAGTACATGTTTTTTTAAACCAGCAAGGGTTTAATTTTGCACAGGCAGAAGTTCGTGCAACATGTTTGCAGGGCAAACAGGCAGGATAGTAAGGATTTCTTTGAGCCACGCG
>JAGNBV010000155.1 GCA_018004645.1 Bacteroidales bacterium | reverse complement strand
TCCGGAATGCCCGGTGAGCGCATAAGAATAAACGCCATTGTTCAGGTTTCCTTCAAAAGTATATGTTTTGGAGGCTTCCGGGTAGTAAATCATGTAGCCCTGGTTTGTACTAAGCGGCGTAGTAGTAGAGGTTCCCAGGGCTACCCAGAGACCATAATTGTTCGCAGAACTTATTTGTGTCGGGTCAAGTTTGTAAAGGTATGAACCCAAAAACAGGTTTGAGGTCGGTGCAGTATATTGGGTGGGAATGCTTACAAAGTGGTATCTCATCGCGGTAAGTGTTGTGCTTCCCGTGATTTCCCTTTTTATAGTGGCAGCCACATCGTTTGAGTTATGGAGCAGCGAGCCGCCGCTTTCGATCACCAGGCCGCTGTTTCCGGCGGTGTTGGCAAGCGTTCCGGTTACAGTAAGCCTTTTGCCTGATGGGATGGTAAGGCTGTTGCCTGTGTGAATGGATAAACCCTTGATGGTAACATCCTGGTCGAGTGTAGCATTGGCCATAATGTAAGCTATTTCGTCCGTTCCGGGCAAAGCTGCTGCGCTCCAGTTGGCAGTGACTGACCAATTGCCAGCAGTGACAAAATTATTCCCCAACCTTGTTGAAGTTTTGGTTACTGCAATATCGCCACGGCCGTTGCCACCGCTGTATATAGCGTATATAGTATTCTCCAACTTTAATAAAGTTTTGGTTACTGCCATATCGCCCCGGCCGTTGCCACCGCTGTATATAGCGTATATAGTATTCTCCAACTTTAATAAAGTTTTGGTTACTGCAATATCGCCCCGGCCGTTGCCACCGTCGTATATAGCGTATATAGTATTCTCCAATAATAAAGTTTTGGTTACTGCGATATCGCCCCGGCCGTTGCCGCCGCTGAATTGGGCTTTTGCCCCTGTAAATGCCTGCATTAGGGCCAGCAAAATAAAAATCCATATTTTATTTTTCATAAGTATTTATTTTACGAAAGGTTTAAATATTCATTAAAAAAATCCCCCAACGCAGGCCAGCCTACGGAGCCGGAGCCACCCGAACCGCCCGGAACCCGTCATTCTTGTTCCGAAAGGTGAGGGTGTAAGCAGCGAAGTTGCGGTCGGATACGCGCATGTCCGTTGCAGGGTTGTTCCAATTGCCGCCCCGGTAGCCGGACCCTGTGGCATCGGTTACTTCGCCGCCGGTAAGTCCCGGCCAGGCGGTTTCATCGGCGTTGCCATTGGTGCTCAGTGCGCCGTTGCCATGCAATCCGGTAAAGGCACGCCCGGTGGCGTTTCCTACCGTTACCGCTCGCTCCCAGAGATTTCCGCTTAGCTCCATAATGCCATAATAGCTGGCACCGGCCGTTATGCGTCCCTGGTTGTCAGCATGTGCAGCAAATATCCCAACACGCAATGGGCCAATACTGCTAGTTGTTGTCATATAACTCGCATTTCCGTCAGATGTGCTGTAATTGCTGGCTATGCCTTCGTTGTTTGCACTCGGATTTCCCAGGGTATACTCGTCGCTCGCCACAGTAGCTGTACCCCAGGCGTACTCGTTGGTAACCTGTGTTACCGGCCCGCGGCAGGCCTTTTCAAATTCCAGTTCGGTCATCGGGCGCAGGCCTGCCCAATCGCTGTAGGCAGCGCCATCCATCCAGTTCAGGAAGTTGCAGGCTACATAGGGGTTAGTGGTGCTGTACACCCCGCCTGAAAGAGTGATGGCATGGCGATCTGTGCTTTGGCCAGGGTATCGTGTGCTTGCTTGCGTACTTGTCAGCGTGTTCAGAAAATCAACATATTGCTGTTGGCTTATTTCGTATTTCTGGCAGTAAAAGGCGGCGTAGCCTTTGGGAAAGTCGGCCGGGATAGGACCGCTTTGGTCTCCGCCATAACCATAAACATCAGAGGGGTAATACAAATTACCGTTCGTAGTACCTACCGTAATCGCTCCTTCACCGGTAATTTGATAAGGATTTGTTGTTGTTGGATACATATAAAAAGCATATTCTTCTGTTCCCCCGCTGCCTACATAAAAGTTTCCCGCCGGCACATACACCATTTCGATGGCACAAACTTTAACATCCACGGTGGCATTGTCGGGCACGCCGTTGGCACCATAGTTCCAGCGGAGTTGTGCGCCGGTAATGGAGAAAGTGCCCGTGCCATCGGTCGAGCGATAAATAAATACGCCCAATGCCGGGTTGGAGGTGGCATTAAAGGTACTTCCGGGAGTGCGTAGTCCGGCAGCAATGGTGGCACTGGTACCTGTGCCGCTGCTGTGGCCGGTATTATTAAGCCAGGCATGCTGCCAATCGCCGCTGCCCACGCGGTATTTCACAAATACCCAGGCGGCATCCCAGTTGTTGGGTACCGAGGAGATACGCCAGGAGTTTTCCCAGCTTAAGTCGAACTGCACGAGCGTGTAGTTGTCTGGATAGTTTACTCCGGCAGTGGTGTTTTGGCCGGTTAGCTTAATGTTGCTAACGTTGATGTTGTTGGCTGCTACGCTGCCCGCAAACAGCAGCAGTGCCAGGGCTGTAAAAAATGTAATTGTTCGCTTTTTCATAAAGGTAAAGATTTAAGGTGGGTTCTAAAAATTATTCACAATATTCATTATTTTTTCAAAGGTGTTCATGAGATCGCTTCGCTTAGTTCATTTTTAAATTTTTTGATATAAAAAAACCGCAGAACCCGTTAACGATTTTATTAAATCGTTATAAAGATATGATATTTTTCAATAACTTGTATCAAAAAATTTAACTTTTTTACAAATATTTTTTATCTATCAATCTATCTATCTGTCAGCTATTTAGCATCTAATATATTCAAACGAACAACCTGTTTACCCCGTTGTATATCTATTTTATTTTAGTTACATTGTTGCACAATTGGCTTATCCTACGGGGTGAATATCTAAACAAGTTATAAGTCAGATTAATCAACCCTATAATGCCCGATGCTCTTACAATTTCAACCGATTTAATGATTAAACCGTTTACCCCGTGAAATCCCGCTATGCGGGAAAGCTTTGCTTTATTTCACGGGGTGAATGCTCTGCTCCATGAAACCAAATATTGTTCAAACCGAACACAAAGCCAAACTTGTTTGAGCTTTGTTGAGGCGTAGCCAATATTCAATTAAATTAAATACGTGTTCTACTCTTGCTCTGGTTTTTGATTTTTCTCTGTTTTGATTTTTTTGTTCATCAGTTAAAGGCTTATTGCGGTATCCTTTTTACTCATAATATATTTTTATTTTTCAAGGTATTCGTGAGGGCTACGCCGTTCATGTATGCAGTTATTCATTTCATATTTGCTGACAATTTTTTCCTGATCATCTCCGGTATAAGCGCTGTCAGCATACAAATTCTGACCATTATCTTTGTAGGTTAATAAATCGTCTAATGGTTGAGAGTCATGCACAGAAATATCGCTAACTACATAGCTATCAATAAATTTGCTTTTAGTATCAACTTTTGTGTGATTTTTATAACCATAGAAGGTCTCGTTATTTTTCTTTGTCCAACAGGCATCTATGTCTTTATGACGTTTTTTATTGGGTTCGTCATTCCACAATTCATCACCCCTACCTTCTTTTATAACGTAAATTCAAGTAATTAATGCAACTTTTTAAGGGAGAATAGGAAGGTAAAAAAATATTATATTTTTCAAGACAAAGGAGAAAAAAGAGGCTGTCACTCAATTTTTAATGACAGCCTCAGATTTTTTTAGTCTAACTTTTTATGACAGAACCACCAATCGAAACATTCATATTCGCTTATGCGTTTTTTAGCTGTTTGAACGTCTCGCGGAGGCGAAACTATAACGTGATCTCCAATCAGGCTATTCTTTGGCCAGTTAGCCGGTAGAGAAACTTTATTGTTATCGGCTACCTGGAGAGCTTTTAGTGCACGAACGATTTCGTCCATATTACGGCCAATCTCTTGGGGATAATAGAGAATGAGACGAACGATGCCATTTGGATCGATTATAAACACTGCCCTAACCGTGTTTGAACCTTTACCAGGATGAACCATTCCCAATCTTGCAGCCACTTCGCCTGCTGCATCGGCAATAATTGGGAAGGGAATTTCAACATTCAATTTTTCTTCTATCCATTCATGCCATTTGATGTGAGAAAACACCTGATCCATCGATAACCCTAATAGTTCTGCATTGAGTTTATCAAACTCGGGTTTTAATTGTGCAAATGCCACAAACTCGGTTGTGCATACAGGAGTAAAATCGGCCGGATGGCTGAATAATATTAGCCATTTCCCTTTGTAATCGGTTGGTAAATTTTTAATTCCATGAGTAGTTTCAACCTTCATTTCGGGCAATCTTTCGCCCAATAAGGGAATCCTGAAATTTGCTTGATTTGTTTCCATTTTTATTTTGTGTTTATTAGTTTGAATAAATTATCAAAGGTTTAAGGAAGCACTATACATCCAAAGGAGCTTCTCGTGTTCGCTAATGAATTGACTCAGTATAGCATTGGTACCCTCATCATTCATTTCGGCTGAAAGCTTCATGATGGCATGCTCTTTTTCTAAAATAATTTTTAGGGAATCAACAATAGATTGTACGCATGAACGTCCATCAGAGAGATTTTTCACTTCTTTGATCTGAGCCATATTTAAATATTCCGAGAAGGCATGTATGGGCGTATGACCAAAAATACGGACTCTCTCGGCTATTTCGTCTACTTTGTCGAGAAGGTCATCATACAGATCTTCAAATTTTTGATGAAGCTCAAAGAACTTCTCACCTCGAATGTTCCAATGAAATCCTCTAACATTCATGTAAAAGATTTGCAGATTAGCTAATAAGTCATTCAATTTTTCGACCATTTCTGTCGACTTCTGGGCATCGAGCCCAATCTGATTTAAGTTATTCATCATATTTAGTTTTAAAGTTTAACATTATTTTCTTCGAATATACCTGTGATTTGCAGTTTGATGTCCTGAATTTTAAATCCTTTTATATGTTTTCTCGAAAAATACTCTTTCAACCA
>JAGNBV010000154.1 GCA_018004645.1 Bacteroidales bacterium | reverse complement strand
AAATAATTACATAATTGGTGTTACGATCAAATAAGCCATACTTTATCTTTTTTGTTGTTTTGTCTGTTTTAACCGGCATACTGGTTTATTATTTCAGGTGGTCAGGGTCGGAAGGCCAGGAATGGAAATCTATCATCGACGGCGATGGCAAGGGATATTATGCCTATTATGACCAGATTGTTTTCAGAAAAAATTTCGGAACCGCCAGGCCCGATAATGACCATATCATTAAAATAGGCGACAGATCCCTGATTAAATACCAATGCGGGACAGCCCTGTTGATGGCTCCTTTTTTTCTGTCATCCGCGCTGGTCAGCGGTTTCCCGGATGATCCCTATGCCGAAGCTTACCAGAAATCTGTTAGCGTTGCAGCGATTTTCTATCTGCTGCTGGGCTTCGTTTTCCTTGTTCTGTTATTGAAAAAACTGAAAATCAAACCGCCGCACATACTGATATCACTGGCTTTGACGTTGTTTTCAACGAACTTATTGGTGTATGTGGTGGCGCAGCCCGATATGTCGCATGTGTACTCTTTTTCTTTGATTTCGGGCTTTCTATGGGCTTCGCATGCTTACATTATAAAACCCTGCAGGCGTTGGCTGATCATCAGTGCAGTGTTCCTGGGAATCATCTACCTCATAAGGCCTGTCAATATCATGATCCTGCTTTTTGTCCTGTTCTTTTTTGATGATTTCAAATCGGTAAGAAATTTTATACAACAGCACAAAAAACAATTACTTGTATTCGCTGTCATTGTTTCACTCGTCATGGCCATACAGAACGTTTTATGGTATATTCAGTGCAGGCATTTTTTTCTCTGGTCGTATCAAAACGAAGGTTTTTATTGGTTGCATCCCGAAATTTTTAATGTCTTGTTCAGTTTCAGGAAGGGACTCTTTATCTATACACCTATACTGATCATCGTGTTTTGGAGCCTGGCGGTTTTATTAAAAACAAATAAATTCAGGTTTTTCAGCACATTGTTCTTTCTGATTTTTATTAGCTATATCATTTCATCCTGGTGGTGCTGGACTTACTTTGACAGTTTTGGTATGCGTCCTTTTATTGATTTCTACGGAATATTTGTGTTGCTCCTGGCTCTGTTGTTAAGTAATATCGGCCAACGGGTCCGAACCATTCTTTTACTAAGTTGCATTCCTTTGCTTGCGCTAAATCTGTTACAGTCGTACCAATACAATAAAAGAATTATAAGTGCCGAATACATGAATTTTGAAAGTTATAAATACATTTTTTTTAAAACATCATTGCAGTATGTTGATTGCATTGGCGGAGCACACGACCTGATTCCGTACAACAAGTTTACCCAACAGTTGCTCTTCAGCACGTCGGACAGCCAACCCGCAGATGAACAGGATTTCGGGCCTGGTAAAGAATTCAGCCATGCCATATACATCAACAATCAGAACGAATTGTTCCATGCAAAAAAAATGTATGCGCAAATTACCTTCAAGAAGTGGGATTATCGCCCCGAAGGCACGCCACAGGCCTTGTTTGTGGCTGCCGTGAGTTATCAGGGCCATCCCAATGCTTTCTACAAAGTTTTCAGGCTCGACTACCTCCCCCGCGCCACTGTTAACAAATGGAACGAATTTTCTTACACCCTGATACTCCCTAAAATCGAACAACCAACCTTCGAATTGAAAATGTATATCTGGAACAGGGCTTCAGAGACTTTTAAACTGAAAGACCTCACGATAAAAATTTTTAAAACCGGCTGACGCGTGCTGCCATAAACCGAAACGGTGTTGAGTGTTTCAGGAAAATATTTCACCTGTTTATCAAGAATATCTGAATTGTTTGATAATAAGTGATTTAAGGCTGAAAATGCCGGTAAAAATATTTTCTTTCTGTATTTGATTTTTTTGTATCTTTGCAAACTCTTTTTGAACTATCAAAACTATGATAAATATTACTTTACCCGATAATTCGGTCAGACAATATAACGAAGGAGTTACAGGACTCGAGATTGCGCTTAGTATCAGCGAAGGCCTGGCCCGTAATGTGCTTGCAGCTCAGGTAAACGATGAAGTGTGGGATGCTACCCGCCCCATACATCACGATGCCAAAGTAAAACTCCTCACCTGGAATGATGCAGAAGGCAAAGCCGCCATGTGGCACTCCTCTGCTCACCTGATGGCTGAAGCTATAGAAGCTCTTTTTCCCGGAACCAAATTTGGCATAGGCCCCGATATTGAGAACGGTTTTTATTACGATATTGACACCGGCGACCGCATGATTACCGAAGCTGATTTCAAAGCCATTGAAGATAAAATGCTTGAATATGCTAAAGAAAATCAGCCAATAGTCCGTAAAGAGATATCTAAACAAGGCGCCATCGATTTGTTCACCAAAAAAGGCGACGAATACAAGCTGGAACTTATCAGCGAACTTGCCGATGGCGAGATTACCTTATACGAAAGCGGCCATTTTACTGATCTTTGCCGTGGCCCCCATATTCCCGGCACAGGCTTTATCAAAGCCGTAAAAATTTTGAGTGTGGCCGGTGCATACTGGCGCGGAGATATCAACCGCAAACAACTGACCAGGGTTTACGGCATCACCTTCCCCAAGCAAAAAGAATTGCAGGATTACCTGTTCTTGCTGGAAGAAGCCAAAAAACGCGACCACCGCAAACTGGGTAAGGAATTGGAATTATTTACTTTTTCGGCCAACGTGGGGCTTGGCCTGCCCTTGTGGTTGCCCAAAGGAACCGCCCTGCGCGAACGCCTCGAAGCCTTTCTGAAAAAAGTTCAGAAAAAAGCCGGTTATGTACAGGTAATGACCCCGCATATCGGCAACGTAAACCTGTATAAGACATCCGGGCACTTCCAGAAATACGGAAAAGATTCGTTCAGGCCTATCTCCACGCCGGTAGAAGGCGAAGAGTTCATGCTGAAACCTATGAACTGCCCTCATCATTGCGAAATATACAACTGCAAACCCCGATCATACAAAGACCTTCCTTTCAGGGTAGCCGAGTTTGGAACAGTATATCGCTACGAACAAAGCGGTGAGCTGCACGGCCTGACGCGCGTACGCGGATTTACACAGGATGACGCCCATATATTCTGCACTCCCGACCAGGTAAAACAAGAGTTTGTTGGCGTGATCAGCATCGTGATGCAGATATTTAAAGCCCTTGACTTTAAAGAGTGGACTGCGCAGATATCGCTTCGCGACCCCAACGATAAAGAAAAATACATCGGCAGCGACGAAAATTGGGAAAAAGCCGAACGAGCCATCCTCGAAGTGGTGGAAGAAAACAACATCAATGGTGTGGTAGCCCTGGGCGAAGCCGCCTTCTATGGCCCCAAACTCGATTTCATGGTACGCGATGCACTGGGACGCAAGTGGCAGCTAGGTACCATACAGGTTGATTATAACCTGCCCGAACGCTTCAACCTGGAATACATCGGAAACGACAACCAGAAACACCGCCCTGTGATGATCCACCGGGCACCGTTCGGATCCATGGAGCGTTTTGTTGCCGTACTGCTGGAACATTGCGCCGGAAAATTCCCCTTATGGCTTGCCCCTGAGCAGGTTACCATCATTCCGATCAGCGATAAATATGAAAATTATGCAAAAAAAGTTTCACAATTGCTAAATAATTACGATATTCGCGGCCAAATTGACAACAGGAGCGAAAAGGCAGGAAAAAAGATCAGGGATGCCGAGTTGGACAAAATACCTTATATGCTTATAGTGGGAGAGAAAGAAGAAGCTGAAAGTACTATCTCTGTAAGAAAACAAGGACAAGGCGATCTGGGATCTTTTACCATTGAGGCTTTTGCCGCTCTTATTAACGATGAAATAAAGAAAATGATTGAATAAAGATTATTCGGTTTATTAATCAACCCAAGTATTAACTAAAATGGAGGACAAGTTATAGCAACAAATTTTAACGCCCCGCAGGGAAGAGGTTACCAGGGCCGGGGATTTGTCAAGAAAGAAGAGCTTCACCGCATCAATGAAAGAATCACGGCACCCGTGGTCAGAGTGGTAGGCGAAAACATTCAGATGGGTATTTACCCGATACGCGAAGCGCTGGAAATAGCAGCAGAACAAGGTCTTGACCTGGTGGAAATTTCCCCGACAGCCACACCGCCGGTTTGTAAAGTGATTGATTACAAAAAATTTCTTTACGAACAAAAGCGCAAACAAAAAGAAATGAAGGCCAAAGCCGCCAAAGTTGTAATCAAAGAAATCCGGCTCGGCCCCAATACCGATGATCATGATTTTGATTTTAAGCTCAAACATGCCATCAAATTTCTGGAGGAAGGCTGTAAAGTGAAAGTGGACGTTTATTTCAGAGGCAGATCCATCGTCTATAAAGAACAAGGCGAAATCATCCTCCTGAAATTTGCCCAGGAACTGGTTGATTATGGAAAACCCGATCAGTTGCCCAAACTTGAAGGAAAACGAATGATTATGATTTTATCACCAAAAAAATAATTAAAACAACATAAAATCTCACAAAATGCCAAAAATGAAATCAATTTCCGGAGCAAAGAAAAGACTGGATTTTACAGGAACCGGAAAAATTAAAAGAAAACACGCATACAAGAGTCACATTCTGACCAAAAAATCCACCAAGAGGAAGAGAAATCTTACCTATGCCACCACCGTGGAAAAAGTGGACGAAAAAAGAGTGAAACAAATGCTTGCCTGTTAAGTAAATCAATTATTAACTTGTTTTCAGCATGAAAGATTCTTTACAGAAGAACGCTGAAACAAAAAATTTAAAATTATGCCAAGATCAGTAAATGCTGTAGCATCAAGACAAAGAAGAAAAAAAATCTTAAGCAGGGTCAAAGGACAATTCGGTAGAAGAAAAAATGTCTGGACCGTTGCCAAAAACGCTTACGAAAAAGGTATGTGTTATGCATACCGCGACAGGCGTAACAAAAAACGTGATTTCAGGGGACTGTGGATCAACCGTATCAATGCAGGTGTCCGTCTCTATGGTATGAGTTATTCGGT
>JAGNBV010000044.1:5389-25062 GCA_018004645.1 Bacteroidales bacterium | reverse complement strand
TTTGCCAAAGCCCAAACCGGCATTGACAGTTCGCTGGCAGGCATTCTCAACTCATTGACACCCTTGTTTACCCTGATAGCCGGCCTTCTTTTTTTCGGCTACAAAGCAAGATGGATAAACATCACGGGCGTATTTATCGGACTGGCCGGCACCGTGGGCCTGATGAGCATCAGTGGAAACAAAACGCTGGATTTTAATTTCAGATATGGTATTTACATCATGGTGGCCACCGTGTTATATGCGATCAACCTTAATATCGTAAAAAAATATCTGGAAGACACCGATCCGGTAACCATCACGGCCTTCGCCTTCCTGATAATTGGCATCCCCGCTTTAATAGTATTGTTTTTTTTCACGGATTTCGTACTTGTGCTAACAACACAAGCCGGAGCATTAGAGGGATTAGGATATATTGCCATACTCGGGATTTTCGGATCGGGATTAGCTGTTATTCTTCATAACAAACTGATCAAAACTTCCGGTGTTTTGTTTGCCGCCTCAGTTACCTATATGATACCCGTAGTGGCCGTGCTGTGGGGTATAGCCGATGGCGAGGCCTTTGAGCCGGTATATCTTTTCTGGATAGCACTTATCCTGCTTGGGATTTTTATGGTTAACCGTCTTGAGGGCAAAAACAAACTTCCCAAAACGGCCAAAGAAATTAAAACAGAAAATAAGCATACATAAAAACAGTTCACCGGTAGAAAACCAAAAAATTTTACCTTATTTTGCACCTTACAAAAAATTTTTCAATTCTATGCAGGAATATAAGATTTGCAAAAGATGTATCATGGATACTACCGATCCGGAAATAGTCTTCGATGAAAATGGCTATTGCAACCATTGCAGCAAAGCCATTAAACTCCTCAACACCCCACCCGTTTCTCTCAATGCAGAAGAAAAAATAAAAAGCCTTCAGGCGTTGGTAGAAAAAATAAAATCGGAAGGCAAAAACAAAAAATACGACTGTATCATCGGCGTGAGCGGCGGTGTGGACAGCACCTTTGCAGCCTATTTTGTGAAAAAAAACGGCCTGAATCCGCTGGCAGTACATCTCGACAACGGCTGGAATTCAAGAATCGCGGTCACTAACATTGAAAAAACCCTTAAAACGCTGAATATTGATTTGTACACCCATGTGATTGACTGGGAAGAGTTTAAAGACTTACAATTGTCCTTTCTGAAAGCCTCCACGCCGGATTCAGAGGTGCCTTCGGATCATGCCATTACTGCACTGCTCTACAAGGTCGCTGCCCAACACGGCGTAAAATACATACTTGCCGGTACCAATATCACCTCTGAATCCATTTTACCCAAAGCATGGTCGCAAGGGCACAGCGACTGGAAATACATCCATTCTCTTCAAAAACAATTCGGCACAGCCCGGCTGAAAACCTTTCCGCACTATGGCATCCTGCGGTTGTTTTACTATATTGTTATCCGCAAAATAAAGTATATCAGCATTTTGAATTATACGGATTATGCCAAAGAAGAAGCCAAAAAACTTCTTATCAGCGAGCTGGGCTGGGAAGATTATGGAGGCAAGCACCATGAGTCGGTTTATACCCATTTTTACCAATCATACCTCTTGCCCAAAAAGTTTGGTTTCGATAAGCGCAGGGCACACCTGTCGAGCCTCATCATGGCCGGCCAGATTACCCGCGAAGAAGCCCTTGAAGAAATGAAAAAACCTGCCATCAGCGACGAAATGGCCCTTACGGAAGAAGAATATGTCATCAACAAATTCGGACTTACCCGCGAATCTTACGACCGTATTATGAATACCCCGCCCAAAACCTTTCATGACTACCCCTCCTACTTCAACTCGTTTTATTATAAATTTTTCTTCAAAATTTATAAAGCTCTCGGAGCGCTGGGCGTGAAAAAATCGGATATTTAAAATATTGCCGGGCGTTTATTCTTTCTCAAAAAGAACAAAAATCCAATAGGGCACTTTGGGTGAAATAATCATATTGAAAGCGTCGAAGAGGAACGCCAGCGGATGAGATTTATAATTATGCACAAACTCATGCTCGCAAAACGGGCACATGGTTTTTTCGTCTTTAATTTTTTTTGCAAAATAAGGAAACCAGGAAGCCGGCGGGCAAAGTCTTATCTTTAGTTTTGCCAGGATTTTATTGTACCGTCGCACAGGTGTGCCATAATAAAATGTCTTGCTGATTTTGCATCCTGAGAATAACTCCCCGAGTTTTTCCCGCGTAAAACTGTGCAGGTGATAGGAATGATTATAATTTTTTCCGCACTGCGGACAGTGAAGTTTGAATTTATCTAGGTTTTCGTTGTTGGGTACAGTAACTAAAATATATTTTTTAGACAGCCTGGTTATTTCCCCGATAGTTTTTTTCAGGGTTTCTTCGTCGAGGTGTTCCAGCATTTCGCTCGAAAGCACCATATCGAAAGAGGCATCAGGCAAGGGAATACTATCTGAGGAGGCCTGAAGTTTTTCGGTTTTTACATGCTCAAGCGCGTGGGCACTGCGATCCACTCCCAGCATGGCATATTTTTTTCCAAGTTCGTTAGTGATAACACCATTGCCACAGCCAATGTCAATGATTGAAACTACCTCTGGCGGTATGGTTTCCAGGATTTTTTGTATTTTTCCCGCAAGCCCGGCTTCGTCAATCACATCCCACTGATACTGTTCGTAATATTTTTTATTGTCGATCATCCGAAAACTTTTTTCATAGCATTTTTTATCACCAGTTTACTGATAAACCTTCCCTGCTCCGGTGTTACCGCTTTTTTCTCTTTACCAAAAAACATCATAACGTAAGTGCCATAAGCCACACAAGGCCCTATCAACATGGGTTTGTATTTAATTCTTTTGGAACATGAAATTCCGGCGGCTATAGCGTTGAATCCCATAAAATAGCATCCGCGGCCGGTCATTTTGTGCGCTTTCAGGTGTCCTGTCTTTCGGTCGGTAGGCCGGTGATGAAGCACTTCAAGGGATTGGTCGGCGAGGATGGTGTACTGGTAAAATTTAGCGAGCATTTCATCCACGGCATCCCAGCCGTCAATTTCGCGCAGCCCGCCTATATGGTCGAGAAAAGTTTTCCGGTAAGCTTTAATCGCGCCACGCACATGATCTTTATTGGTAATCTTTTCGCGTATCCATTCGCCGTTTATTTCAACCAGACAGATGCCGCCGCAAACGGCCAGCTTCTGGTCGGCGGCAAAATGCGCAGCCACCGCCTCAAAATAATTGGGCTTCAGGCTAAGATCGGCATCCAGTTTTACAACAAAATCAATATCGGGAATAATATGGTTGCGGTAACAATTATTGAAAATGCGGGCAATATTGGTTCCGGCCATATGGCTTTTTTTGGCCTTGTTCTGTACGAGCTTTATCCATGGAAAATCAGCGGCAAAGGCTGTGATAATGGCAGCCGTTTGGTCGGTGGAGCCATCATCGTAAATTACCCATTGCACAGGCTTTAGTGTTTGTCCTGCCACCGATTGGAGCAGGTTTTTTATGCTGTTTTCTTCATTAAAAACCGGAGTGATAATGGCGTATCTCATGCAAAATTTTTTTACAAAAGTACCTATAAATTTCCATCCGTTATCGTGGCTTATGAGATATTCTTTATAGTTAATGCTGTAAAAAACCCACTGTGTAAAAAAGCCACAACACGTGAGTGAAATATTTGATTTTAATGACAATTTTCTCCCGAGTGTAAAACTTTACTTTAAATTTGCGCAAAAACCGGCGGCAAAGTGGGCATAATAAAGAGGCAAAGCATAAAAAGCACGATAGTGATATACTGCGGCATGATGCTGGGGTATGTAAACCTGTTGCTTCTCTCACCGCTTATTTTGTCGCCAGAACAAATAGGTCTCACGCGGGTATTGTACGACGGAAGCTATATGTTCGCCATGTTGGCCCAATTGGGAATCTGGAGTGTGGCCACCAAGTTTTACAGTTATTTCAGGGATAAAAACAAAAAAGACAATGGTTTTCTTTTTTACATGGTATCAATACCGGCGGTAGGATTTCTAATACTGATATCGTTATTGCTTATTTTCAATGAACAGTTTACAGGACTTTTTATACAAAAATCGCCCCTCATTGTTGACTACTATTATTATTTTATCCCGCTGATATTTATCGTGATGTATTACCAGGTTTTTGAGACCTACAGCAGTTTGCAATACAGGATAGTGGTCCCCAACCTTCTAAGGGAAGTACTGAATAAGTTTATGTATCTGATAATTATCCTGCTGCTTTTGTCGCAAATGATCAATTTTAAGATGTTTGTCAATTTTTATGTGCTCTCTTACGGAGTTTCGCTCATAGTGCTGATACTGTACCTGCGCTCCATGCACACGCTTCATTTCAAACCCGATTTCAGTTTTGTAAGCCCCGAACTGCGGAAACAAATGATTACGTATGGTGTCTTTGTATTTTTCGGAAGTCTGGGTGCTTTTGCCGTGGCCCGTATGGATGTTATCATGCTCAGTTCCTTATCAGGCTTGTATTTTGCCGGAATTTACAGCATTTCCTACCTGTTGGGAAATGTGATTGAAGTACCCCGCAAAGCCATTGCCCAGATATCCGTTCCCATAATTGCCGATGCATGGAAAAATAACGATATTGACAAAATAGACGAGATCTACAAAAAAACTTCGATAAATCAAGCTATCGTAGCTGGCCTGATATTTTTGGTAATCTGGATAAACATCGAAGCCATTTTTTCGCTTATCCCCAACAGTTCGGTGTATATTGCCGGTAAATATGTCGCCCTTTTTATCGGGCTGGCCAGATTTATTGATGCTGCAACCGGTGTCAACACAGAAATATTGATGAATTCGCATAAACACTACAAATTTAACCTGGTATTATTGTTTGCCATGGGTCTTCTCACCATTGTCCTTAACCTGATACTGATTCCTATCCTCAATATGTACGGCGCGTGTCTTTCCGTTTTGATTTCTATTTTGTTGTATAATATTTTCAAATTTGTTTTTATCTACAAAAAATGGAAAATACAGCCATTTACCTTCAACACATTAAAAGTGATTCTGCTCCTTATTGTCCTGGTTTTCGTATCTTATCTATTCCCAAAACTCCACAACCCGATATTGCAGATTATTATGGTTTCGGTTCCTGTCATAACTGTTTACGGTCTGGCCTGCTATTGGATGAAAGTTTCGGCCGATGCCAATGACCTTGCAAACCTGGCGATAAATAAAATCAAACGGCTGCTGTCGCCCAAAAACAAATAACCATTCCATGATATTTAGAAATTATTATGATTGTTTTACTAAATTATATTCCATGAACAAATTGTTACTTTTACAGAAAACGTTCAGACACTATGCCTGTGTGGCATTAATGACAGCACTAAGTGCTACTTCTGCGATAGCCCAGACAGACATTCTTTTTAAAGAAGATTTTGAAAATTATAGTTCGGAAGGCGCTTTTGGCGCTGTAACAGCCGTAAACGGCTGGCTTCAAAACTCAACAGACCCTAATAATGCCATCCGTAATCTCTGGTGCTCATACAGCGGCACCAATTATTGCCCTTCCTGCACCAATCCCACCGCCGGAGTGCGCACCATCAGCGGCGTACGTTCCGCACAAATCTGTTATATCAATGCTTCCAACACCATTGCCTGGGATGGAAATTACTACGGGGTAGGAACCTATAACACCGCCACCACCACAACAGACCGGCATATTTTTCATTCGATAAACTCTACAGGCTATCAAAACATTGTTCTTTCTTTCAATTGGAAATGTGCCGGCGAAATCTACGGCGGGAACCCTGTAGATTACGGGCAGGCTGCCTACCGTCCAGGAAACACAGGCAGTTGGATAAAGCTGACATCAGGGGGATACAACAACACAGGATTGCTTTGCAATACAGGCCAGATGGTAAATGCCGCCTCTTACAATCTTCCGGCAGCATGCAATAACACTACTTTTCAAATTGCTTTTTTCTGGAATAATGATAATATTGGAGGGAGCGGGCCTGCATTTATTGTTGATGACATCCTGGTTACCGGAACAAGAACCACACCGGATTACTGCCGGCCCTATCATCAGTACGGAAATTGCTCTCCATGGAACGACTGCCAGTATGTAGGAATAACCAACGTTTCGTGCGGAAGCATCAACAATACAACAAGCATTGCAAATTTTCCACCGGCCTATTCGGATTTTACCAATATAAGCACCAATTTGATTGTCAATAATACCTATAATGTCGGGGTAACATACTCCGACAACGGTAGTCCTGTGAATTATGGGAAGATAGCACTTTGGATAGATTTCAACGGCGACCTGGATTTTTTGGATGCAAATGAATTTATTGGCGAACAACAGGCCACGGCAACAGGCCAGGTCAAAAACTTCGGCTTTACTGTTCCTTCCGATGCTTTTAACGGCAGTGTGGTTATGCGTGTGCGCTGTGCCTATACTGATGAGGGATTCGCCGCTACCGATCCGTGTTCTTTACGCGATTATGGAGAAACAGAAGATTATATGCTGAATATTACCAACATCAGTACGGTAATCGACCTGCCTGAAAATGACCAGTTTACTGCTATGCCCAATCCTGCAACGGATGAAATTTATGTGAAAAACAATGATCTTTCCGATCCCATAACCCTGATAATCATTACCGATATTACCGGCAAACAGCTTATACAAAAAGATGGTCTCGCCTGTCACGACGAAAGAATTTCACTGAAACAGCTAAACCCGGGAATATATTTCCTTGTTATTAAAACACATAATGGACATCATTCTGTAATAAAGATTGCAGTTGCCAGATAGCATTTTGTGCGGATTATCTTTGATAAACGGGGAACCAAAGGCTTGGACGCAATGACTGACTGATTCAAAATGCCTTTTATTATCTAAAAATCTCTTTCAGCGATGCCTTATCGGGATAGGTAATCAGCACAGCCCTGTGAGGCCCGTAAAAGATAAAAAAGCTGCCTGCAGCCACAGCGGAAGCCCCGCTTTTGACAGCGTCGGCAAAATGCCTGATATGGCCGGCCCCGCCCGCAGCCACCACCGGAACAGTAACCGCCTGAGTTACTTTTTTTATCAGTTCAGTATCGTAGCCCGAAAAAGTGCCATCGCGGTCCACCGAATTAAGGAATATCTCCCCGGCGCCTTTGCTTTCCATCAGTTGAGCATATTCAACAGGGTCGAGGGAGGTGGTTTTTTGCAGCGCATAATCAAAAACACGTAGCCTGCCCAATAAATCTTTTTTAATATCTATGGATACAACCACGCTCGAGGAACCTGCTACTTCTGAGGCCTGCGTAATAAAATCGGGATTTTTTCGCGCATATGCATTAATAGCAACTTTTTCCACGCCCAGGCGCGTAAGCTTTTTTACCTGTTCCACCGTTGTGATGCCTCCTCCATATCCAAAAGGCATAAATGCCTCGCAACTGATACGTGCAATCAGGTCATAATTCGGTTCCCTGCCTTTTTTGGAAGCTTCAATATCAATAAACAACAACTCGTCAACTTCCTTGTCATTGAAAATTTTTACTGCATTGATAGGATCGCCTACGTAAGTAGGATTTTTGAACTTAACCGACTTCACCAGCCCGTCGTTTTTCAGCAACAGGCAGGGTATCACGCGAATCTTAAGCATAAGGGGCCTCCACAAAGTTTTTCATGAGCAGCAGGCCGAATTTATGGCTTTTTTCCGGATGAAATTGCGTGGCGAATATATTACTGCGCTGCAGGCTTGAGGTAAACTCAACGCCATACATTGTGGTAGCAGCAATATCTTCGGGGTGGCGGCACTCCACATGATATGAATGGACAAAATAAAAGGACGCCTCGTCGTACATATTCCGAAAGATGCCCTCTTTGTTTTTTACCACGACGTCGTTCCAGCCCATGTGCGGAATGCGCAACAACCGGTTATTGTCATCAAAACGGAATTTTTTACATTCGGCATCGATCCATCCCAGGCCGGGCAAAACGCCTTCTTCGCTGCTTCGGGCCATCAACTGCATGCCCAGGCATATACCCAGCACGGGAACCTGTTCTTCCAATACCTTTTTATTCAACACATCAATAAGTCCTTTTTCCCTGAGGTTTTTCATGCCGTTATCAAAAGCGCCCACACCGGGAATAATAATTTTTCCCGCACCGGCTACAAGTTCAGGGTCGGAAGTTACCAAACTCTCCCCGCCTGCCTTTTTTATCATATTGACGATGGAGCCAATATTTCCCATCCCGTAATCTACAACGACTATCATGAAATGCTGCTGAGGTGTAATGATTATTACTTTTTTCGTTTTGGTACCGAATTTTTCTTTTCTTTGGCTGCGACAGAAGCAACAGGCACTTCATCCGGGATTTCGCGCTGTTCGGCAGGGGCACCTTTTTTCTTGCGGAATTCAAAATATAAGGCCGCCACAATTATCAGCAGCAACAATACCGAGCCGGCCAAAGACACTTTTTCACCGGTAACGTATGATTGGGGTTCGAACTTAAACTCAATTTTGTGTGATCCTGCCGGAACCACCATGGCCCGCAGCACATAATTGGCACGCACATAGGGTTTAGCCTGGCCGTCGATATAAGCATTCCAGCCTTTGTTATAATATATTTCGGAAAATACAGCCAACTGGTCTGATGTGAGTTTTGATGTTTCGTAGGTCAGGTGGTTAGGTGTATATTTCACGAGACGGATGGCTGCTCCGGAATCTCTGGCAATTTTTAATCCGCCAAGTTCGCTTTCAAAACGTTTGTCCACTATGGCAGTGGCTGCCGGCACAAAGTTGTTAAGCGCCTTGATTTCTTCATCGGCATTGGCAACCATTTTTACCTCGTTGACAAACCAGGCATTGCCCATTGCATAAGGATTTCGTAAAGGCTGCGCATCGGGGTTATAAATAAAATACCTGGTATTGAGCATGTTCAGCGAGGTGAGGCCGATCATGGTTGCTTTTAAAGCCGAGTCGGTTGGTGTTTTCTGTAAGGTTTTTACCAGTTGTCCGTGTTCGTCAAAAAGGCGGTGTTCGATAAGGTCCTGATAACGGCGAAGTTTCGCAGCATGATAGCCGCCAATAGACTGATGATAAAAAGAGGTGGTGGCATCGGTGGTAAAATTGCCGACGGTAAGATTCAACACCCTGTAAGCCGCCGAAGTATCTGCCAGTATTGCCTGATCGGCAGCCGATTCCACAAAAGGATTTTCATTTTTATTTTTAGCAATGAAGTTATCGTTATTGAGGTATTTTTTGTCCACAGGCACCATATCGATGAGGATCAATACGCCTACGCCTGCATACAGGATGTATTTACTGATCTTTTTTGCCGAGGCATAAGCCCACAACATACCGGCTCCTAATACAATAAATAATATAGTGCGCAGGCACGACATCCTGAAAATGGAAATACGGGCGATCTCCAGATTGCTGATAAAATCATCTATCTGGGCCTGGTTGGCTCCCTGCTGAACGTATCCGTCGAATTGAACCGCCTCGGTATCTTTGATAAAATCAAAAAACATTTTTGGCAGGAGTACAAAAAGCAGGGTTAACCCGGCCGTGAGCCCTAATGATACAAAAAAAGCCGTCTTTTTTTCTTTTATCAGGCCCGGGTTGTCGGCAATTTCTTTCAGGGCCAGGATGGCGAGTATCGGGATAGTAACCTCGGCAATAATCAGTATGGACGACACTGCCCTGAACTTGTTATAAAAAGGAACGTAATCAATGAAAAAATCAGTGAGTGGCATGAAATTATGTCCCCAGGCCAGCATGATAGCCAGCACGGTAACTCCAAACAACGCCCATTTGAGTTTTCCCTTCACAATAAACAATCCCAAAACAAAGAGAAAACACACAAAAGCTCCTGCATAAACAGGACCTGCGGTGAAAGGCATATTGCCCCAATAATGATTTTGTTGTGATATTTGCTTGCGGAGGTTTCTGTCCACCTTATCCAGCGCTGATTTGGATTCGCCCAGCATGGCATCGCCGCCGCCCTTCACATTGGGTATCATCAGGGTAAAGGTTTCGCCTACGCCATAGCTCCATTGGGTAATATAATCCTTGTCCAGGCCGGAGGAACGTATTTCCTGGTTTGAAGTCAGCTCCGGTTTGCCCCGAATGGTTTCCTTCATATATTCATAAGAAGTCCACAGGTTGGAGAGGTTGGGAATCAGCGATATGCATCCGGCGACAACAATAACAGCGGTAGCTTTCCAAAAATTGGCCAGGTTTTTCTTCAGGATGGCGTAAATAAATTCGAAGAGCACAACAAATCCCAGAATCATCATCAGGTAATAGGTCATCTGCACATGGTTCACGGCAATTTCTATAGCCATAAACAATGCCGTTAATGCCGCGCCCAGTAGGTATTTGCCGCGGTAGGCCGTAATAATACCCGCCAAAACAGCCGGCATATAAGCGATGGCGAGAGTTTTAGCATTGTGTCCCACGCTGATAGTAAGGAAAAAATAAGACGAGAAGGCAAAAGCCACAGCCCCAACTATAGCTAGCCAGGGATCTTTTTTTAAGGTTAATACCAGGATAAAAAAACAGATGAGCAATACCATTAATATACTTGCAGGATGAGGCAACCACAACTTGAAAATATTATTGAACACTTTGGCAATATTGGTCTTAAAAGAAACATCAATCTGATAAGCCGGCATACCGCCAAACATGGAATTGGTCCACAAAGCCTCTTCGCCGGTGGCCTGGCGAAAATCTTTTATCTCCTGTGCGGAGCCTCGATAATTGACAATATCGCTCTGGTACAACTGTTTGCCTTCGAGCAGCGGGCTGAAGTATATCAGCGAAATCGCAATAAACACAACAATTGCAACAACATAGGGGATAAATTTTTTGTAATCAAAATTTTTCATAAGTATATTATTTTTCTTCTATATCTTCAAAATTTACATAATCTCCGGGCGCTTCCTTATCTTTCTCCAGGTGTTTTTCGGGGATGTAATCAATATTGACGGAGCCTTCTTTTTTTTCAGGGGCCTGGGTTTGTTGCGAATGGTTTTCAAATTTTTTGGCAAGTTTTTTTAAATACAGTCTGGCAAAAAACGGTATAACATATAAAAAAAGTATCCAACCGATAAAAACAATTATTAAGAACCAGAAAAAGAAGCCCATGAGCTATGAATTAAAAAAAAATGAGGAGACAAACTCAATTATCTCCTCAAAATTAAATGTTTTTATTAAACTGCTGCGTTTTATAGCAAATTACTTTTTATGTTGTTTTTCGTCTGAAACGGTTAATTTATGCCTTCCTTCAGCCCTGCGGTTTGCTAAAACCCTGCGACCGTTAGCTGATTCCATTTTTTTGCGAAAACCGTGTGTATTCTTTCTTTTGCGCTGCGATGGCTGAAATGTTCTTTTCATTGTATAACGTTTTTTAGGGAGTGCAAAGGTATACATATTTTTTACTTCCACAAATTATTTTAAAAAAATTATTCAAAAAAAAATAAGTCCCGCGTATTTGGAAATAAAATTTTGTATATCTTTGCAGTCCATTTTCAAAAACATAAATTCTTTATAATGTACGCAATAGTAGATATAGCCGGACAACAATTCAAAGTTGAAAAAGAACAGGAAATTTTTGTTCACCGCCTCGAAGGAGAAGAAGGAACCGCCGTTACTTTTGATAAAGTAATGCTCATTGACAATGAAGGCGCGGTAAAAGTTGGAACGCCCACCATAACCGGAGCAAGCATCAATGCAAAAATCCTCTCGCACATGAAAGGCGACAAAGTGATTGTTTTTAAAAAGAAAAGAAGAAAAGGATATCAAAAATCCAACGGACACAGACAATACATGACCAAAATTCAGATTGAAGATATTCTCGTTTAGTTACAACACCAAATTAAAAATTAACAGTTATGGCACATAAAAAAGGTGCTGGTAGTTCGACCAACGGTCGCGAATCACACAGCAAACGTCTTGGAGTAAAAATTTATGGCGGACAGTTGGCCACTGCAGGAAATATCATCGTTCGTCAGCGCGGAACCGTTCACAATCCCGACCAAAATGTCGGCATCGGCAAAGACCACACATTGTTTGCATTAACAGACGGAATTGTTGAATTTCAAAAAAAGAAAAACAACCGTTCGTATGTTTCTGTTACCCCACTCGAAAAACAAGACACCGAAAAAATTCAATAACCAATCAAATTAATAAGAAAATCTCCGGTTGCTTTTTGTAATCGGAGATTTTTTTTTCCGTAAAGAAAACTAATTTTGTAAAAAAATATTTACCATGATACAACTCAGCAGCCTCCGGCACGATGCAGAAAATATTGTCAAAGCCCTGGCCATAAAAAACTTTGACGCCACGCAATTAGTTGCCGACATACTCGCCTGCGACGACGAAAGAAGAGCCACCCAAAAAAAACTCGACGACCTGTTGGCCGAACTCAACAAAATGGCCAAAGAAACCGGCGAACTCTTCAAAAACGGTAAACATCAGGAAGCCAACCTGTTAAAAGAAAAATCCATTGAGCTAAAAACAACGGTCAAAGAGTTGGAAGACAACCTAAAGACCAGCGAGGAAAAACAAAAAAACCTCCTGCTTCAGTTGCCCAATACTCCCCACCCCTCCATCAAGCCGGGAAAATCAGCTGAAGACAACGAAATTGTGTTTACCGGCGGAGCAGACATCCCCGCGTTAAATCCCGGCAACGACCTGCCCCACTGGGAGTTGGCATCGAAATACAAACTTATCGACTTTGAGCTCGGCAACAAAATTACCGGTGCCGGTTTCCCGGTTTACCTCGGCAAGGGCGCACGCCTGCAGCGTGCGCTGATACAATTTTTTCTCGATTCGGCTGTAAATGCAGGCTACCTGGAGATAGAGCCCCCGCTGATGGTAAACGAGGCCTCCGGTTATGGTACCGGACAACTGCCCGACAAAGACGGACAAATGTATTATGCTCCGGAAGACAAACTTTACCTGATACCTACAGCCGAAGTGCCCGTTACCAACCTTTACAGGGATATGATCCTGAAAGAAAGCGACCTGCCCCTGAAAAACGTAGCGTATTCTTCCTGCTTCCGCCGCGAAGCCGGCTCCTACGGCAAAGATGTCAGGGGACTCAACCGCCTGCACCAGTTTGACAAGGTGGAGATTGTCCAGATACAACACCCCGAAAAATCGTACGACACATTAAAAGAAATGTGCGACTATGTGGCAAACCTGCTTGTACAGCTTGAACTGCCGTTCAGGATATTGAAACTTTGCGGTGGCGACATCAGCTTCACCTCGGCAATGACTTTTGATTTTGAAGTTTTTTCAACCGCACAAAAAAGATGGCTCGAAGTAAGCTCCGTTTCCAATTTTGAAAGTTTTCAGGCCAACCGGATGAAGCTCCGCTATAAAAACAAAGATGGGAAAATAAATTTAGTTCACACACTAAACGGAAGCGCATTAGCGTTACCAAGAATAGTAGCTGCCCTGTTGGAAAACAACCAGACAGCCGACGGCATCAGGATTCCCGCAGCACTCACACGATATACAGGTTTTGAAATTATTAACTAATAGCACTATCATGTTGCGCACCCCATTTATTCTCGCCGTAGCCATTGGTTTACTCGCATTGAGCTCATGCCATAACGCAGAAAAGAAACAACAGATTGCAAAAATCGACAGCCTCATTACTATTATTGACTCTACAGAAAGCAATCTTGAAAAAATGAATATTGACACGGTGAAAAAAAAATACAATGATTTTAAAGAAACCAACAAGCGTGTTATTGTTCATTACCACGAATACCGCAATGACGAGAACTGGAAATACATGTGTGCCTTTCAGGAAGTGCGCAAAGCCTTTAAAGTGATGGTAAACAAGCACAAATCTTATCAACAGGAATTGAAAATCTCGCGCGAACAACTTGAAAACCTCAGACACGATGTAGACAAAAGCCTGCTGGAAGAAAAAGAATTTAAAGATTATTTTACCATGGAATCCAAATCCGTGCACGATCTGACATTCCAAATCAACAGGCAGATAAACCAGGTGCTGCAACAATATGCCAACTTCGACACCGTTCATCCCTATTTGCTGAAACTTTTGGAGACATATCCAAAAGATGATTCTCCGGCAGAAAAAAAATAATACCATGCCTGACCAACACAAACAAGCAAAACATCCATGCAGGCTATGGTCTTTTGTCCGGTTACCGGTGCTGGTATTTTTTCTTCTGACTACCGCTTATCAAGGTGCAGCCCAGCCAGGCACCAACGAACAACTGGCCATACAGTATTTTCAGTATAAAGAATTTGAAAAAGCCGTTGTCTTATTTGAAGAACTCTATAATAAAACTTCCACCCCTTTCATTTATGATTATTACCTCAACTGCCTCGTGGAATTAAATCAGTTCGACAAAGCCGAAAAACTCATCAACAAAGCCATTAAAAAAAATCCCGGCAACTATGCTTTGTCAGTAGATCTGGGCTATGTGTACGAGCAGGAAAAACAACACGAGAAAGCAAAAAAACAATTTGAAAACACTGTCAAATCGTTGATTTCAGACAAAGAACAAATCGTCATTACTGCCAATGCTTTTTTATTACGCAACCAGCCCGACTACGCCATAAAAACCTACGAACAGGGAAAAAAACTCTTAAGAAACACCTACCTTTTTAACCTGGAACTTGCGGAAATATACCTGAAAAAAAATGATTTCAGCGCTGCACTCGACCAGTACCTCGAGTATGTCAAAAACAATCCCGGCTCACAGGAAGAAGTTCAAAGCCAACTGCAGGACCTGCTGGCCAACGACGCCGACAACACCCGCAATACCATTTTCAGGACGGTTCTGCTTCAGCGTATCAAAAAAGAACCCGACATCAGGCCCTATCCCTTGCTGCTGCTTTGGTATTTTATACAGGAAAAAGAATTTGGCGCAGCGGCTGTTCAGGCCAAAGCCATCGACAAACGCTTCGATGAAGAAGGCGAACGCCCTTACGAACTCGCAGCAATAGCCGTTTCAAACGGTTTTTATGACGACGCCATAAGCTGTTATGATTACATCTTATCCACCAAAGATATCTATTCGCCCTACTTCCAATCGGCGCTGGTTGAAAAAATGAACACCAAATACCTGAAAGCTACCAGCACACCCAACATCAGCCTTCAGGAGCTGGAACTGCTGGAAAAAGAATACTTCGACCTGCTCAGCAAAAATAAAGACAACAATTACTCCTTACGACTCATTAAGAATTTGGCACACCTGCAGGCTTTTTATATGGACAAACCTGCACAAGGCGCCGAACTGCTTCAAAAAGCAATTCAATACACAGGAGTATCGGCCGAGCTTATTGCCCAATGCAAAATTGAACTCGCCGACATTTTGCTGCTCACAGGCGACGTGTGGGAGGCCAGCCTGCTCTATTCGCAGGTTGAAAAAGCGTTTAAAAACGATGTGGTCGGTTTTGAAGCCAAATTCCGCAACGCCCGGCTTTATTACTATATCGGTGAATTTGATTACGCCAGGGCACAGTTGGATATTCTCAAGGCAGCCACCTCGAAACTGATTGCCAACGACGCCATGCAGCTTTCGTTGCTCATCAGCGACAATATGGATGAAGACAGCACCACCACCGGCTTAAGGCTATATTCACGGGCCGAGCTGCTGATTTTCCGCAACAAATATGATGAAGCGTTCAAGACACTTGATTCCATAAACACGCTTGGCTTATACCATCCGCTGTTCGATGAAGTGCTGTTTCAGAAAGCCGGGATACGCCTGCGGCAGGGACGTTATGCCGATGCCGACTCCCTGTTGGTAAAACTCGTCAATTTTTATCAGCAGGACATCCTTGCCGACGAAGCCCTCTTTAAGCTGGGCGAGCTGAATGAAAATATTTTTAAAAATTATACCAGGGCGATGGAATTTTTTGAACGCATATTAACCGATTACCCGGGAAGCATTTTTGTGGTGGAGGCGCGCCGGCATTACCGCAACCTGAGGGGAGATAAGATCAATTGATATGACTTTTGTTTACCCCAAAAAATTCCTTGGCCAGCATTTTCTGAAAGACGAAAGTATCGCCCTGCAAATATGCGAAAGTCTCACCCTGCATAATAACTACCGGCAGGTTCTGGAAATAGGCCCCGGCACTGGCATCTTAACTCAACACCTGTGGGCCTCAAAAAATTTCCAGGCCACCCTGATAGAACTTGACAGGGAAGCCTACACTTTTTTAATTGAAAAATACCCTGACCGCAAAAACCAGATAATCCACGGAGACTTTCTGCACTATAATTTAAACAACATTTTTGACGAGCCTTACGCCATTATCGGAAATTTTCCTTACAATATTTCCACACAGATTCTTTTTAAGGTATTTGAAAACCGCGACATGGTACCAGAAGTGGTTGGTATGTTTCAAAAGGAAGTTGCCCAGCGTATTGCCTCGCCGCCCGGCTCAAAACAATACGGCATCTTAAGCGTGCTGCTTCAGGCATTTTATACCATAGAATATTTGTTTACCGTGGACGAACACGTTTTTTACCCCCCTCCCAAAGTAAAATCGGCGGTAATCAGGCTTCGGCGCAATGATACAAAATCGCTGAACTGTGACGAAAAGCTTTTTGTTGACATCGTGAAAAAAGCGTTTAACCAAAGACGCAAGACTTTAAGAAACGCCTTAAGTTCCTTTCGTAACGAAGAGAACAATCTCTCCGACCCCATTTTTGATAAAAGGGCAGAACAACTTGGCGTGTCAGCATTTGTGGATATTACCAGAAGGTTTTCCGGTTTAGTTTAATAATGTTTTAATTGAATACATCATTTTGTGGTAATTAAAAACTACCATTGAGATATTTATTTATGGAGAGATTTGAATTATAAGAATAGTTTATACCAAATTGATATATCAATTAGCCCAATAGGACGGTATTGATATTTCTCTTTTGCCTGCCTGTCAGCGACAGTCTGACGGGGTTATGTCTGCCTGGCCGTTAGCTGATGGTTAAAATAATTAGTGCAGGCGAGTGAAGGGATCTGGATAATTATCGGGAGGACTATATTATTTTCCCCATCATTACTATTCTTTATTTTGATATCTTTGGAATGCCAATATATTCTCACATGATATAATAGAAATGGAATAGTAATCTTAAGAACAGGTTATTTGATTTTGATAATTAATCATATTCAACTCCTTCGGAGTTGCTTTTTTTTCATCTTTTTTTCCCACGTATTTCATACGTGGTTATGTATATTAAACACCTTCGGTGTTACAAATAAAACATTTCAAATGAATACAATATAAACTTAAGGCGTACAATGGATGCAGAAGAAGAGACCCGAAGGGTCAAACATTAATAACCGTGTACTGCGTGCACGGCAATAGAAGGATAATACAAACCCAATCCTGAAAAGGATTGAATAAATTAAATGTTACATAAACTAATGAATACCAGAATCGCAAAATCTGAGACTCGAAGGGTCAAATAATAATAACCGGGCTCGCAGTGCACAGAAATAAAAGATAATACAAACCCAATCCTGAAACCCTGCCTGGCAGTGATGTAAGGATTGAATAAAACCAATATCATGAGTTCTTACACACAAATTATTTATCAAATTGTTTTTTCAACATGGTCGCGTGAAAAAACTCTATCTGAAAATAACCGGGAAGAGCTGTTTAAATATATTGCAGGGATCCTGAAAAACAAAAAATGCCATCTATACCGAATTAACGGAATAGCCGACCATATTCACATTGTAACACACCTTCATCCTTCGGTGGCATTAGCAGATCTTATCAAAGACATAAAACTTGCAAGTTCCGGCTGGATCAAAGCAAACAACATTTTCAAAAACTTTAACGGGTGGCAAGCCGGATATGGCGCTTTTACATACTCAATAATAGATAAGGCCCACCTTATTGAATATGTTAAGAACCAAAATGAGCATCATAGAATAAAAACGTTTACTGAAGAATATATTGATTTGCTAAAGGAACAGGGGATTGATTTTGATGAAAAATATTTGTTTTAAACATTCAACTCCTAAGCAGTTGAATGTTTCACACCTCTTTTCCGGCGTATTTAATATATTATTATATCTTAAGTACTTTCGGTGCTACGAACTACTATATTGATCCCTCCGCATTCTTCATAATGTTGTACAGAAACTCGCGGGCTCTGAACAACTGGGCCTTTACAGTGCCAATAGGCAGCGACATCTCCTGTGCTATTTCTTCGTAGGAGTATTCGTCGAAATACCGCAACTGCACCAGCCGGCGGTAGTTGGGTTTTAGTTTTTCGACCACTTCGCGCATCATCATGATTTTCTGGCGCTCGATAAGCTTTTCTTCGGGATCGAGGCCGTGGGCGGGCAAAACCTGCGACATATCGGTGCCTTCATCATCCACCACCGTCTTGTTGATGGAAAGCATATCCATTCTTTTGCGGCGGATAAAATCAATACAATTATTGGAAGCTATCTTAAACAACCAGGTGCTAAAAGCATAATCAGGGGTATATTGATCGAGTTTTTTGAAAGCTTTGCCAAAGGCTTCGATAGTCAGGTCGTCAGCATCATCAGAATCGTTGGTCATTTTCAGCAACAAAAAATAAATGGCATCTTTATAATAGCCCATAAGTTCGGCATATGCTTTCTGATCGCCATTTCTGATAGCCAATTGCACCAGCCTGTAATCACGTTGCGCTTTCTCGGTAAGGTTGGTGTTTACTTCCATTTGCTTTGTTGTTTTCCTGTATTGGAAACCATGACCAACAGGTTGAAAATAATAAAAAACACTTCAAAAAAAGGCAAATATAATAAAAATTTCCTTTCCCGCAATTTATTCATCGCTTTTTTATATATAAATAGTTGGCAAATCATACGCAATAATAAAAACGTACACACGGCAATAATATTATACAAATTGCAGTTGAAAACCATGATAGCTGCAGCCAATAAATAAAAAGCCACGGTAGTAGCGGGCCACAATGTCAGTAATAATTTATGCCAGAGTTTATAGTACCTACCTGTAGTCAGATGCCTTTTCTTCTGCAGCACCCAAGAACTAAAATTGGTTTTTGGCTCTGAAACGGTGTGACTTTCCGGCGAAAAAACAATAGCTGTATTTTTGCAGGTGGCATTTTGGTTGATAAACAGATCATCATCGCCGGAACTGATGTGGTAATGGCTGACAAACCCCTTGGACTGTATAAACAAGCTTTTGCGGTAGGCAAGATTTCGGCCCACGCCCATATAGGGCATTTTGGCTTTAGCCATAGCAAAGTACAGTAAAGCTATCGATACAGTATCGAAACGTATGAGTTTGTTCAGAAGGCCTTTCTTTTGAGCATAAGCGCCATAGCCCAGAACAATGCTGATTTTGGAATTAGAAAACGGCGCCTGCATTTGCCTGATCCAGTCGGGACTTTTGGGAGCGCAGTCGGCATCGGTCAGCAACACAATATCGTTATGGGCAGATTTGATACCCAGTGAGAGGGAGAATTTTTTTCCCGGAAAACAATTTTTGTTTTTCTGGGTTTTCAATACGACCAGCCTGGGATATTTTATTGCCAGGTCGCACAACAGGTCGTTGGTATCATCATCCGATTCATCGTTGACAACGATGACCTCGAAATCGGGATAATCCTGTTCAAGAATCAAGGGCAGGTTTTTCTCCAGGTTGTAATATTCATTACGGGC
>JAGNBV010000044.1:0-5289 GCA_018004645.1 Bacteroidales bacterium | reverse complement strand
CGCCGCATCGGTGCCGATATTATGATGGCCTTTGACGAATGTACGCCATTTCCGTGCGAATACCAGTACGCTAAAAAATCCATGGAGATGACACACAAATGGCTTAGCCGATGTGTTAGCCGATTTAACGAAAGCGAAGGTCTGTACGGCTACCCGCAGTCTCTTTTTCCCATTGTGCAGGGAAGCATTTACCGCGATCTAAGGAAAATATCCGCAGAAACCATTGTTTCTCACGATATGGATGGCAATGCCATCGGTGGGCTCTCGGTGGGTGAACCCGCTGAACTTATGTATGAAATTACCGCTTTGGTTTGTTCTATTTTGCCTGCCCACAAACCCCGGTATCTTATGGGTGTCGGGACTCCCGCAAATATCATTGAGTCCATAGCGCTGGGTGTGGATATGTTAGACTGTGTGATGCCCACTAGAAACGGTCGTAACGGATGGCTTTTCACCAAAAACGGCCGTATAAATATACGGAACGAAAAATGGAAAAATGATTTTTCGCCCATAGAAGCCGATGGCAGCTCTTTTGTAGACACCCATTACACCAAGGCCTATCTCAGACACCTGTTTGTTTCGAATGAAATATTGGCTGCCATGATTGCCAGCCAGCATAACCTGGCTTTTTATCTGTGGCTGGTAAAAGAAGCCCGCAAGCACATCATTGACGGGGATTTTTCAGCCTGGAAAAACACAATTATTCCCCTGCTCGAAAATAAATTATAAGTTTTTTGCAGGCTGTTCCTGCATAAAGAAAAAACTTTTTTCCTGTCAATTTTTTCTATAAGTTTTCTACTAATCTTCTATATAACCAATAATTTGCTTTGTAAGCGCGTAAAGGCCTTATGTCGTGATTTTTTTTTAGTTTATTGGCAATAATTCCTTTTTGTTAATAATTGTTATATTCATTTATTTTAAAATTATTTTTACATTATTGTATTTCACTGTATTTTTTTAGTAAATTGCAACGCAAAATTGCTATTGATTTTGAAGAGCGCATCATGAAAGTTGTAAAAACAGTGAGATTTAAAGGCTGCAAACCACTTTTAATACTAGTTACTCTATGTGTTTTTGTTCTTTCTTCCCATAATGTGCTATCGCAAACCGATACTGCAGATATTTACGATCTGGACCTGACTCAATTATCCAAGTTAAAAATAACTTCCGCCTCGAAATCGGAACAGTTAATCAACGAAATCCCATCGACGATATATATTATAACGGCAGCAGAAATCAAAGAAAGGGGATATTTCACCTTAGATGAAGCCTTGGCCGATCTGCCGGGTTTTCAGTTCAGGAACACACTGGGTTTAAACAGCTATGTTTTTCAGCGCGGCATACCCAACCAGAATAACCTTACCCTGGTACTAATTGACGGGGTACAGATAAACGAACTTAATTCCGGAGGGTTTTATGGCGGCGCACAATATAACCTTGCCAATGTTGAGAGGATTGAGGTAATCTACGGCCCGGCTTCGGTGGTTTACGGCACCAACGCCGTTTCTGGTATTATCAACATCATTACCAAAGATTCCAGAGATCCCAGCATAGGTGTCAACACACTGTTAGGTAATTTTTATACCTGTGCAGGAGATGTCAGTTACAGTTATACCAATAAGAAAGAAACCTTCGGGTTGCGATTGTCCGGCATGTTTAAACGGTCTGAAAAAGCCGACCTTAAAAGGGCTGAAGGCGACAACAACTGGACAAGCCAAATGGACAATGTGGAAAACGATTATTCTTTTGATGTAAAAATTCAGTTTAAAAACTTCACCCTGGGAACCAATTATCAGCTCAAGCAGCCCACCTTAGCTACCAACACCAAGGCGGTGGGAACCATATACCGCGATTATGGCACCATCTGGAATATGCAATTCATAAACAGCTACGTGAAATATGAAAAAAAGCTTTCCAACAAACTCAGCCTTTCCTCGATATTGTATAATCGTAATGCCACTGTGCTCAACAATAGCGTTTACAGTGTTGTGGATACCGCCCAGGTTGGATACTACCGTCCGAACAACCTTATTGGTACAGAACATATTTTAAATTACAAACCAAAAGATTTTTTTACCCTTACCAGCGGCCTGGTTTTTGATTTTGAACAGCTATCCCAAACCGCGTCTTACTCTTTCAGCGATTCGCCCGAGAACAAGCCTCCCAGGCCCCCCAGACCACCCGCGCTCAACAATTATCTTTTAAGCGTTTTTGCCGAACCAACCTTCATCTTATTTAAAAAACTTTATGTATCCGCCGGATTGCGTTTTGACCAAAGCAGCATTTACAATCAGGTACTAACACCGCGGGTTGGCTTGATTTATCATTTTCGTAAGCACTTTGTCAGGCTCTCTTATGCGGAGGCTTTCAGAGCGCCCAAACCATGGGATTATTACGACGGAGCCGGCAACAACTCACTACAACCCGAAAAAATGAAATCGTTGGAACTGGGTTTTACATTTTCTATCATCGATAAAATAAAGATAAATCTGGTGGCCTACCGCAATATGCTGGATAACGCCATCAACAAAGAATACCTGGTTAATACCTATCGTTGGGTAAACAGCGGACTAATGAGCACGTATGGCTCCGAGTTGTTTCTGAGACTTGATTTCGGAAAAATTGAAGGCACGGCAAATTACACCTTCACCTATACTACCAATGAGTCAGGAGTTTTTGTACCTGAAATCAGCATGCACAGCGGCAATGCAAGTGTTACTTATTCATTTAACAAGTACTTCAAATTTAACCTTAAAGCCAATTATTACGGCAGACGCAAAAATCCCCAATTCATTACGGCAACCAACAGTTATTACCTTAAACCTTATGTGTTGGTTGATGCCACACTTTCCATGTTGAACTACAAAGGAATAAATGTTCAAATAATGGTAAAAAACCTGTTGGATAGCAAGTATTATCATCCATCAAACAAGGATCCTGAAAGATACCGGCAGCCACAATTCACATTCCTGTTTTCTGTTGGATATTCGCTGGACAAGTTGTATTTGAAACAATGACGGCCGCACATAAATATCGTTTTTCCATCCTATCAAAGGAAAAGGCGGTGTATGGATGCCTGATAAAAAAATTGAAAATATTGTATTAGAAATTTTTAACCTTAACTTCGCTTAAAATTATACTGAATACGTGCTAAATCTCCAATGAAAAAAACTTTACGTTCCATATTATTTTGTTTTGTGTGTGTTACAGGATTGAACTTCTATAGCCTTGCACAAATAACTGAACGTTATCAGGCGATAAGCGCATACATCTTTAACTTTGCAAAAAATGTTACATGGGAAAATGAAGAAAGTATTGATGAATTTCATTTTCTTGTGATAGGCGAAGACAAGAAAATCATTGCCGAACTAAACAGACTATCGCAAACAAAAACCATCAGGGAAAAACCCATAACCATTTCCTCTTCAAAAACATTAAAAGAAAAAGATATCACCCATGCACATCTGATTTATGTTACACAAAAACATAAAGATAATATCGGCATCATACACAGAATGATAGAAGGTAAAAACATCCTGTTAGTCAGTGACGGCTGCGAAGACGAAGATGTCATCATGATAAACTTCTATGACTCGAAAGAAGGGACACTGAATTTTGAAATCAATAAAAACAATATGGCCCGGCACTATTTTACTGTTATGCCCGACATAATCCTGGGCGGTGGCAATATCAGTGAAATAAAAGACCTTTACTACAAAGACCAGCAAACCCTGCGCAACCTTCAGCAGGAAATCAGCACCTTATCCATGACCGCCAAAATGCTTGAAAATAACCTTGAAAACAAATCTGAAGAGATAAAGAATAAAAGGGATAGTTTGCTCAAACAAACCCAAGAACTGCACAAACAGCAAGAAACACTGTTAGAACAAGCCCTGCTGATCAACCAGCAAAAAACAGACCTGACCAACCAACGTAACAAACTTTTAATACAACAGCGGATTTTTGAACAGCAATCTCATGAAATAATCACACAACGTGCGGAACTCGATAAAGGAAAGAAACTTTTATCAGGCCAAAACGCAGAAATCGAAAAGCAGAAAGCAGAAATAAAACAGCAACAGACACAAATTGTCTCACAGAATCTGACACTCAGCACAAAAGAAACAGAATTAGCAAGGCAACGAAAATTAAAAATTTTGTTTCTGGTGATTTCGTTGCTGATCGCAGCCCTGGTTGCTACCACCTTTTACGCGTACTGGAACAAACACAAGCTGAACAAAACTCTCGAAAAAAAAGTAGCCGAACGCACACACGATTACGACCTTGCAAACCAGCAGTTGGAAAGAGAACTGGCTGAACGAAAACTGGCACAGGAAGCCCTGAGCAAATCTGAAGAACGGTATCGTTCTACCCTGGACAATATGTTGGAAGGAGGACAGATAATAAGCTTCGACTACCGCTACCTGTATGTCAACAATGCCGTTGCAGTGCAGGGCCGCAAAAATAAAGACGAGTTACTGGGGCATACGATGATGGAGGTTTACCCGGGAATTGAGCATACCGCTGTATTTCCGGCTATAAGAAAGTGCATCCGGGAAAATGCCTCACAACATATGATCAATGAATTCGTCCATGCCGACGGTTCAGTCGGGTGGTTTGAGTTAAGTATTCAGCCGGTTACCGAAGGGGTTTTCATCCTGTCGTATGACATTACTGAACGTCTGCTTGCAGAAAACAAAATTAAAAAACTAAACGAAGAACTGGAAGAAAAAGTAATGCTGCGCACCGCCCAGTTGGCTAATGCCAATAAAGAGCTGGAGGCCTTTGCCTATTCGGTGTCGCACGACCTGCGCGCACCACTGAGGGCCATCAACGGATTCAGCAAAATTCTGGCGGAAGATTATGCCGAAAAAATTGATGACGAAGGCAAAAGGGTGTGTGGTATCATACAGAAGGAAGCCACGCGCATGGGACAACTCATCGACGACCTGCTGGCCTTTTCGCGGCTAAGCCGTTCGTCTATGCAAAAAACAAATACTGAAATGACCGAAATGGTACGCCAGATTTTTGATGAGGTAAAAGAACCATACCCCGGCCACAAAATTGCCTTTCACCTTTCGGAACTCCTGCCTGCAGCTGTTGACAGCAGCCTCATCCGGCAGGTGTGGATCAACTATCTTTCCAATGCCCTGAAATTTTCATCAAAAAAAGAAATGATAGAAATTGAAGTAGGTTGCTTTGAAAATAAAGGAGAAATCATTTATTTTGTGAAAGATAATGGCGCCGGTTTTGACATGAAGTATGCTGACAAGTTATTCGGAGTTTTTC
>JAGNBV010000043.1:20464-25419 GCA_018004645.1 Bacteroidales bacterium | reverse complement strand
ATCTTCAAAACTATCTAAACGAATTTATTTACAAGTTAAACAGGAGATTCAATGGTGATTTATTTGAAAGAGTCATCATTGCCGCTGTTTTTCCTTACTGGTACAAAAGTGATTAATCAATAAATAATATTCCCATGACATGAATTTTTCAAGAGGCGTGCTGTGGGTCTTAGTCTTATCATAGATTTCCTTACACGCATCCAGTTTTATCTGGGACATAATTAAATTCCTGAGCTTAGACAATTCCTGAACCTCATTCTTGAGTGTATGATAAATGCCAAGAATTTCGTCAATTTTCAACTTGGGCAACACCTGCAAAATAAAATAAACATCCGAGGATGTAAGGCCTTGTGAAAAGAAAAGGCATCGGGCAAAATCCCTTTTATCCTCAATAAAGTCAGGAATCTGGCCGGTTTCTATACCATAATAAACTTCGTTCATAAAAAAAACAATAAAAAACTAATTTGTCACCAAATATATATATTTTTAACCCGTAAAATTTATTCTCATAAAATAAACATCTGAAGTCGTTGATAAAAATGTAGGAATCTGCCTCAGGCATTAAACCCAACAATAACAAAGTCATTAATTAAAAAAATCATTATTTATGTTAAAACCAACATTATTTTCAAACATCGGACTTCCCATGGAAGATTTCTTAAGGAAGCAGCTCTATGAGGCCATGCAAGGCGAAACTGCTGAATTTGTATTAAAAGAAGCACAGGTAAGAAAAACCGAAAACTATTGGAAGTACATTTTAGAAGGGCATAGTTTTAAGGTTGATGAACGAATTTCGAAAAAGTTGTACACCTTGTTTAACTCCGTGAAAGAGGAATTGAATTTCAACGAAAAACTCGATTTTTACATATCCAGTGATTCCAATGTCAATGCTTTTGCATTGTCGAGTTTTGAAGAAAATGAACCGAATATCATCAATATAAACTCTTCGCTGCTAAATCTGATGAATGATGAGGAACTCAAATTTATCATTGGTCATGAGCTGGGCCACCTGATTAATAAAAATGCAGAACTGAACAAGCTGATGAATTTCGTTTTTCCTCCTTCAGCCAACACCCCATGTATCCTGCAGAATAAAATCAGACTTTGGGAGCAACTTTCCGAACTGATTGCCGACAGATATGGTTTTCTGACCTGTCCCAACCTACCGGTGTGCATTTCTGCTTTTTTCAAGATGTCTTCCGGCATGGACGCTAAGACTGTGGACCTTGACGTACAGGCATTTCTTGCAGAAAATGAAAAACGCCTGGAGTATTTCAGAAAAGACAACGGACTAAATATTGCTTCTCACCCAATTAATCCTATCCGGGTAAAAGCCATTGAACTATTTTCGAGATCTTCAAGATTTGGCAATGAAGGTATGGGTACCACCCTGCTGAGCGATGAAGAACTGGACAATCAGATGACAGATTTAATAGATGTATTATTGAAAGTAAAAAACTCTGAACTGGATTATTATCTTTCATATTTTATTGCCACAGCCGGCCTTATTGCATCGGGGGTCGACCAAAAAGTAGAAGAGAATGAAATTGAAGTTCTCTTACAATCGCTTTCCAATTTCAGCATGTTTCCTGCGAATTTTTTGAACCACATAGTGGAAAATGACAAAGTAAGCGAAATTTTTGGCTCCTCCATTAAAAATATCCTTGAGATAAATCCTGCGGAAAAGGAAAGTATGCTTCTGTTCATCATCGAAATAATAATGGCCGATAGGAATATAAATTCCGAAGAAGTGAAGTTTATTTTTGAAACAGGGACCAATTTGTTCGGGCTGACCCGCAAAGAGGTGGCTCAGATATTTGCTTCAAAAATTCAGCAAAGTTTTGTTCCCAGCATACACGACCTGAGTTAGTCAATGATTTTTCTTGCCAAGTGATACAGAAGCTTCCCAAAGTTTTTCAAATGTCTTGAGGTAAGTTTCCGCAACATCGGTATCGTGAAGTACGACAATGTTTTCACCGTTTTCCAAGGCCGCAGTCCTTGTCCAGTTGTAACTCCCCGTGATAGTTGTTGTTCTGTCAACCACCATAAATTTATTATGCATTAACGCCGGGCTGTTATCTGTCCTGATCAAAATATTTTTCTCGGCAAGATAATGAATATCCGAACCCTTATCATAACACTTATCATCATCGGTAATAATGCGGATATGGATTCCTTTATTTTGAGCCGTCAGCAGAGCTTCCGAAATCTTATTGTCGCTAATAGTAAATACACAGATATCGAGGGTGCTTTTCGCATCAATTATCGCCTGGCAAATACGCTTACGGCAGCTTTCGCCGGGGCTGAAATATACTTCAGGCTTTTTCTGCATCACAGGTTCGTTTACCCTGTCGAGGAGTTTAACCGATTCTTCAAGCCATTGCAGAACCTTAACAGGATCATTACCTGAAAAAAGTGAAGCTGCTTTCTGAAAAAGATATTTCCTAAGTGCTCCATAATCGGAGATCGTCATCCGGCTGTCTCTGAGTAAAGCCAGAATTTGATCTTTTTCACGCCCGGAATACTCAAGTGTATATCCAGTACGGTCAAAAAATGCGTATATCTGAGTTTTGTTGTTCATTCAATTGTAATTGCAGGGTACAAAAGTTAAGGTTGTAAAAATATGAATTTTTAATTTTGTTTGATTATTCCGGGCAAAGTATGCCAGTGATTCCGGGCGAAAGTATGCCACTATATCAAAGGACAAATGGGTAATCAAATATACTATTTTTTTCGATAGTTTTTTTTCTTAAAGATTCACCTTTCAGATCGAATCGATGAGCAGAGCCTGACAATCTTTCCATAATTGCATCCGCTAAAGTTGGCTCATTAATGTACTGGTGCCATTTATTTACCGGGAGCTGAGAAGTTATGATTATTGAACCTTTGCCATATCGGTCCTCCAGCACCTGCAAAAGGGCTATTCAAAGAAGAGTGATCTTAAAGGGTGTTTATTATAATAGTTTCCTCCTAAAAAGTCAGGAAATTACACCATCAGGTATTTTTTCACCTAACATGAAAAATGCCGTTTGTAAAGCAAATGCCTTCTCCTTATTTTCTATTTCCGGTATTTCAACTTTTTCTGCGATCAGTTCTAATAACCAGTTTGCTTTAATGTTGCTGATAAAATGAAGTTCCCGATTCCTTTCTGTAATCTCTTCAAACTTTACCAAAGAAGAGTTGCGATTATTCGGATCTCTGTTTTTTCGTGTTTCAGGATTGCCCTGTCCCCAATTCCATCCAAACTTCAATTCATCATCATGTTCCTTTTTTTCTGTCAAATTATTATTTTCACTTTCCAGATAAGTACGAATCATGTAGCAAAGTGCTGCACCCACCCTGCCATCATACATAATGAACTTTTCATTTAAGGCTGCATAAATTTTAGTAAAACCAGAACTAATATAATTGGGGTTTAAATCATAAATTACTGCCGGACATCAAAAAAAATACACTTAATATCTTCGCAAAACCGTCATATTGTTATTTCCTAAATATCAGAAATTTCGATAAGCATTTTTCCCCGTTTATTGGTACATTTGCATCTTCCCATCGAAAAATTTAATTAGTAATAATTATGAGAACTATCCTTACCACTATTTTTGCTCTCCTCCTGAGCTATGGCCTGGCAGCACAATCAATCACCGTAACTCAGCCCAATGGCGGCGAGTTGCTTTATGGCTGTCAAACCTATACCATTAAATGGAATTCTTCGGGCGTTTCCAACTGGTATGACATCCATTATTCGCTTAACGGGGGAACCACATGGACCTCGGTAGCCACCAACATCAATATCACCAACAACCAATATGCCTGGTCGGTTCCCATGATCAATTCATCCACTGTCCTTGTCCGTGTGATGGACCATCAGGCTTTATCAAAACGCGACAGCAGCAACGGATATTTTACCGTGCAGTTGCCGATAAACATCACAAGTCCTGACGGCGGCGAAGTCTGGCAGGGACTCTCAACCCACACCATCAACTGGACTCCGGCAGGCACCTCTGGTTTTTTTAATATTTATTATTCCATAGATAACGGAACCAACTGGCTTAGCATCGCGACAAATATTAATTCAAACAATTACATCTGGTCTGTTCCGAACAACCCATCCCCTACCTCCCTGGTAAAAGTTCAGGATGCAACAACTTCCTGTCAGCTTGATGTTTCAAATGCGGTCTTTGAAATTTCTCCGGCAACACCGGTACTTAATGCTCCTAACGGCGGAGAGGTATGGACTATTAATTCCAGCCGCAACATCACCTGGAATACCAACAGCATTGCTACAGGAAGCAATGTCAAACTGGAATGGTCGGTGGATAACGGGGTCAATTACAACCTTATCACCGCCTCGGCACCCAACACCGGAACTTATGCCTGGACCATACCTAATACTCCGGCAGGGCAGTGTTTTGTCAGAATCAGCAATGCCAACGGTTTACTGGTGAACGATGTGAGTAACTCCTCATTTTCAATTATCTGGCCGGGAAATTTCATAACAAGCCCCAATGGCGGTGAAACCTGGCGCTCGCAAAACACCCATAACATCACCTGGGATAATTCGGTATTTGTCTCCAATGTCAAAATAGAGTACTCGTTGAACAATGGTTCCTCCTGGTCGAGCATAACAAATTCCACTGCCAATTCGGGAAGTTATCCATGGACAATTCCCGCCATGACAACCTCCGCTCAAGCCCTTATCAGAATTACAAATACCACCTGGCCATCAAATATCATAGACACATCAGATGCTGTGTTTACAATACTAGCTCCGGTGACGGTTGATTACCCAAACACAGGCTCATCCCTGACAGGATGCTCTCAGGTCAACATACAGTGGAGCCGTACTTCCAACTTTAATAATTACTACAACCAGGACAGCCCCTCCAACTACAGAAACACCTACGAATTGTATTACAAGGTGGATAACGGCGATTACAACCTGATAACCACAA
>JAGNBV010000043.1:0-20364 GCA_018004645.1 Bacteroidales bacterium | reverse complement strand
GATGCTCTCAGGTTAACATACAGTGGAGCCGTACTTCCAACTTTAATAATTACTACAACCAGGACAGCCCCTCCAACTACAGAAACACCTACGAATTGTATTACAAGGTGGATAACGGCGATTACAACCTGATAACCACAATCCCGAATACACAATCATTATATAATTACAGCTATGCGTGGACCGTGCCTGATGTGGCAGGTTCGAATATCAGGATCAAGATCATCGCGAAATGGAACACTTACAATATGAGCGGTAACACTTTCTGGATCGATTCTTCCGATGTGGTTTCTCCGGCAGTGAATCCAAGCGGCACCATCACCGTGCTGACCCCTAACGGCGGCGTTTCCATGAATGCACTGACAAACTACAACATCACATGGACAGCCAACGGCACCAGCGGTTTTTACGATGTTCAATACAGCGCCAACGGCGGTACGAGCTACAGCACTATAGTTTCAAATATTACCGGAACTGCTTATGCATGGAATGTGGTCAACAACCCAGGCGACAATGTGCTCATCAGGGTGCGCGACAACCAGAATACCTGCCGCAAAGATGCCAGCGATGCCGTCAATACCATTGTAGTGGCAACGCCCGCTTTGACAAGTCCAAACGGCGGCGAAGTGTGGAATGTGAACAGCACACAGAACATCACCTGGAACACCAGCACCATCATCAGTGGCGGAAGTGTATATCTGGAATATTCTTCTGACAACGGCACCAACTGGAATATCATTACTTCCGGCACAACCAACACAGGCTCTTATGCCTGGACCATACCCAATATCCCTACAACACAGGCACTTGTCCGCATCAGCAATGTCGGATACCTGAGCAACAACGATGTGAGCAATGCGGTGTTCACCATTCAGACACCTCAGAATTTTCTGACCTACCCCAACGGTGGCGAACAACTACGGTCATTACAGAATTATAACATTACCTGGGATGCCAACGCTTTTATCTCAAACGTGAAGCTGGAATATTCGTTAAACAGCGGTAGTACATGGAGCACCATCACTTCTTCCTATTCAAATACAGGAAGCTACAGCTGGTCTGTACCTCAAATTGTTACCACCACCACTTGCCTGGTCAGAATTACCAATACCACGGTTGGCACCATACAGGATGTGTCGGATGCTGTATTTACCATCATTGCTCCGGTGACGGTTGATTACCCGAACACAGGCGCTTCACTGACAGGATGCTCTCAGGTTAACATACAGTGGAGCCGTACTTCCAACTTTAATAATTACTACAACCAGGACAGCCCCTCCAACTACAGAAACACCTACGAATTGTATTACAAGGTGGATAACGGCGATTACAATCTGATAACCACAATCCCGAATACACAATCATTATATAATTACAGCTATGCATGGACCGTGCCTGATGTGGCCGGTTCGAATATCAGAATCAAGATCATCGCGAAATGGAACACTTACAATATGAGTGGTAACACTTTCTGGATCGATTCTTCTGATGTGGTGTCACCAGCCGTAAACCCAAGCGGCACAATCACCGTAACTAACCCTAACGGGGGTGTCACACTGAATGCGCTTACCACTTATTATGTTACCTGGACCGGTAACGGAACCAGCGGATTTTACGACATTTTGTACAGCACCAACGGCGGCACAAGCTACAGTACAATAGCAACCAATGTCACCGGAACAAGTTATGCGTGGAATGTTAACAACAACCCGGGAACAAATGTATTTGTGCGTGTGCGCGATAACCAAAACACCTGCCGCAAAGATGCCAGTGATTTTTCGAACACCATTATTGCGGCTATGCCTGTACTTACCTCACCAAACGGAGGAGAAGTCTGGAATGTGAACAGTACCCATAACATAACCTGGAATTCTAACACTATCATTTCCGGCGGCAGTGTTTTCATTGAATATTCCCTGGACAATGGGGTTACGTATAACACCGTTATTTCCTCCACCCCCAACACCGGAAGTTACAGTTGGACATTGCCTTATGTACCGACAACCCAGGCCAAAATCAGAATCAGCGTGGTTGGAGAGCCATCGTTGTACGATATCAGCGATGCTCCGTTCACCATTCTGGTGCCGACACCGGTAGTTACTTCGCCCAACGGAGGAGAAACCTGGTATGCCGGCGAAGTCAGAAATATCACCTGGTTATCCTCTACTTTTTTCAGCAATACGGTAAATATTCAATATTCTTTAGACGCGGGCAACACCTGGGTCAACATTGCCACAAATCAGACCAACAACGGCTCCTATTCCTGGACACTGCCAAGTTTGAATTCTGCCAATGCACTGATCAAGGTGAGCAATTATAGCAATACTTCCGTTTATGATGTCAGTGATGCGTTGCTCACACTCAGGCCCTGGGTAAGAATTATTACACCCAACGGCGGAGATATCCTTGGATCATGCACCCAGACTACTATTGCGTTTGAAAAAGCCCCCACCCATACCAGTTTCAATATCGAGTATTCTATTGATAATGGCGCCAACTGGATAGCTTTACAGACAAATCAGACATACACAAACACTATAAACTCATACAGCTGGACCATCCCCAACAGTCCGACAACTCAGGCACTGATAAGGGTAACACCGTACTCTTACCCCTCAAGGGCCGATATCAGTGACGCCACATTTACCATCAAACGGGCAGTTACCATTGTACAGCCTAATTATGGCGGAGTGCTGGTAATAGGATCAACTTACCCCATAGAATGGCTCAGCGACGGAATATCCAACATTTATGATCTGGCCTATTCAACCGCAGGTCCTGCAGGACCGTTTACCAATATTATCCTGGGATATAACACTTCCAACAATACATACAACTGGACTGTGCCGAACACACCATCAACGAATTGCTACCTCAGAATAAGGGATAATGTAAATTCATGCAAAGAAGATATTTCCGACCTGGCTTTCACCATTTCAGCCACAGCAAATCCTATCACGGTAACTTCGCCCGACGGCGGCGACACCCTGAACGCTTGCCAGGCCCACAACATCACATGGACAGAAACAGGCGCCCCGATTGGCAATTACAATATTTCCTATTCGGTTGATTACGGGGTTAACTGGATTCCCATAGTCTCAAACTATATGACAACATCCGGATATTACACATGGATAGCTCCCAATGTAAATGTAGCCGGCGCACTCATCCGTGTGCAGTCAGGAATAAACCCATTGGTCTTCGATTACAGTAATGCCTTGTTTGTAATCAAACCGGGAAGATTATACACCAATGATGATGTAACATTATGTTCGGGAAGTTCCGTACAGCTCAATACCACCGGTGGATCCAATTATTCCTGGTCACCTTCATCAGGATTAAGCAACACCACCATTCCCAATCCGATTGCCACGCCATCAAGCACCACGCAATATACGGTAACCTCTAATTCAGCAGGATGTTTCCTGCAGGATACTGTTTTGATAACGGTATTGCCGGGTACAGGGCTCACAGCGGGGGTTTCCATCAGTCCGTCAACCGGAACAGCCATATGCAGCGGCACTCCCGTACTTTTTGTTGCCTCGCCGGCAAATGGCGGCTCCACCCCTGTTTACAGCTGGAAAAAGAACGGTCAGGATGTCGGGACAAATACTTATACGTACACGGATTCAGGCCTGGTTTCCGGCGACGTCATTACGTGTATCATGACGTCATCGGAACAGTGCGTGGCCGATAACCCTGCCACGTCAAACGCAGTAACGATGACGGTATTTCAGAATGTTACACCCTCCGTTTCCATATCGGCTCCAAACAATTCAGTCTGCGCAGGAACCAATGTTACCTTTACAGCAACGCCGGTTAACGGAGGAGCCTCACCGGTCTTCTATTGGAAGAAAAATGGCAACAATGTCGGAACAAACGCACCTACATACGCTGATGCTTCACTGTCGAATCTGGACTTAATCAGCGTGGAAATGTTATCAAATGCTAGTTGTGCAAGCCCGCAACTTGTGTCTTCCAATTCCATCATTATGACAGTGATTCCAAATACCACACCTTCCGTGGTTGTTTCCACAGCCTCAGGCACTATTTGTTCAGGAACAACTGCCACTTTCACCGCAACAGTATCCGATGCCGGGTCTGCTCCCCTCTACCAGTGGAAATTAAACGGTATGAGTACCGGCACAAATTCCAGCACCTATGCTTCGGCGACCCTGGTAAACAACAACCAGGTTTCATGTACGGTTACCTCAAGCAATGCGTGCAATACAATAAATCCGGTATCGTCAAATATTATTACCATGACGGTGCTTCCCGCACCGCCTGCACCGGTAGCATCAAGCAACTCACCGGTATCCTCGGGTGCTGCCCTTGAACTTTATGCCAGCACCATTGCCAATGCTGATTATTTCTGGACCGGCCCGAACGGGTTCACTTTCACAGGCCAAAATCCGGTCATTCCCAATGCTGCGGTAACGATGAGCGGTACCTATTATGTTTCGGCAACGGTTAACGGATGTGCCGGCCCCGCTGACAGTACCATCGTGCTTGTATCGGCAACATCATTGCCTGTCAGCATATCCGGTGTGGTTATCAGTGAGGCCGGTAGTTTTGTCAATGGAGTCAAAATGAAACTCACAGGCGCCAGTCTTGACTCAATGTACACTGCTGCCGACGGACAGTACCAGTTTGATGTGCTGCAGGGTGCAAGCCAGGTAGTTACACCATCAAAAAACAATGACGTGATTGACTACAACGGTATATCTTCGTTTGATATCGTTCTGATGCAACGTCATATTGGCTCCACGCAACTGCTTTCTTCACCATACAAAATTATTGCTGCCGACGTGAATGGCTCAGGAACCGTAAATTCCATTGATATTTCGCTGACCAAAGCATTGATTTTACAGAACATAACAAGTTTCCCGGGAAATAAACTCTGGGCATTTGCCAATTCATCCTTCATTTTCACCGATCCCATACATCCTTTCCCTTATGAAAACACAAGATCATACAGCAACGCCACGGCAGCTTCCGACCAGAATTTTATCGGCATGAAGTTGGGCGATGTCAACAACAGCTGGGATCCTTATATTGCAAAAGTGCAAAGTCCGGAAACCCTCACTTTTGGCACTGAAAGCAAGCAGGCTGTATACAGCGAAGTTGTTGAAGTGCCTGTTACTGTATGGGATTTCAATAATATCAGCGGCTTCCAGTTCTCCATCAGTTGGGATGCGACGGTACTTGAGTTTATGGAAGTAAGCAATGCTTCATTAAATATGGACTATGGAACACTGCAAACTGCCAACGGAAAACTGACTGTATTATGGGCGACGGACGATCTGAACGGATTAAATATCAGCAACGGACAGGCTGTTTTCGTGATTAAATTCAGGGCTATAGGTACATCTGGCCAGTCTTCCTTTGTGTCCATTAACTCGGACTTGACGGTCATGGAAGCTGTAAACAAAGACCTGGAACTGGTAAGCATCAATGCGGAAACCGGACTTGTTAAAATTGCCGGGGCGACAGGAATGAACACAATTGCCAGTGCAACATACCAATTATTGCAAAACGAACCCAATCCTTTCGCTACGTCCACAAAAATCACTTTTATTATCCCTGCTAAAGAAGATGTAAAGATTACCATTTACGATATTTTTGGTAAAGAAGTGGCTGCATTTACAGGGACATATAACAACGGAACCCATAGTATTCTTTGGGACGGCTCTGATTTCAGCGGAAACCGTTTAAGCGTGGGAACTTATTTTTACCGTATAGAGGCAGGAAATTATAGCGCAGTCAGAAAAATGGTATTATTTAAATAAAAATTAAACTAATATCATTATCTGTAATGTTATGAAAAAAATAATAGCTTATAGTTTAATCCTGTTACTGGTCTCGTTCAGCTTACGGGCAAATGTAACGCTGTTAACCGGTCATCACACGGCGGCGGAAGGCTCCCAGGTAATAGTGCCTGTAAGGGCGGTGGATTTTATAAATATTGTCTCGGCCCAGGGAACAATTCAGTTTGATCCATCCATCCTTAGCTTCGTCTCTGTGCAGGATTTCGGCTTTGCTTCGCTCAGTGCCGGTAATTTTGGAACCAGCCAGGCAGCAAATGGTAAGCTGATGTTCATGTGGACCGATCCTGACCTTGGAGGTGAATCGCTTCCCGACAGTGCCGTGTTGTTCACCATCCGGTTCAATAGTATCGGAACTTCAGGCCAGTCCAGCACGTTGACGTTTGTGAACCTGCCCACCGTAATGGAGGTCATCAACAACTCTTTCAATCCGGAAACCCTGAACCTTATTGCAGGAAGTGTGACTATCCAAAACCTGGTGCAGACTCATGAAGTAACACTGAAATTTGATTCGGTCAGCGGCGTACATGGCTCACAGCTAATTGTTTCGTGCAGGGTTTATGACTTTTCCAATATAAACTCGGTACAAGGGACAATAGTTTTTGACAACTCTGTGGTTTCCTTTGAGGGGGTAGGCTTTTGTGGCCTGCCCGGCTTAAATGCCTCATCTTTTGGGCTTTCGCAGCTTCCACAGGGAAAGATTACCTTTAGCTGGACAGATGCTGAATTTTCAGGACAAGACCTTGCCGATGGTGAGGCATTGTTTTCATTGCATTTTCTGCTTACAGGCAGTGCCGGGCAACACTCGGTTATCACCTTTGTTGACACACCCACTCCTGTGGAAGTATCCGATTCTTCGCTAAATATCTTACCAGCAGGAACTATTGGTGGTGACATCGCCATCACCGGTGCTTCACAGGTTTTTGAATTAAAAATCGATTCGGTAAATGGAAGTACAGGATTTCTGGTGTCTGTTCCTGTGAGGGTATGGCAATTCAACAAGATAATTTCGCTGCAGGGAACCGTCACTTTCGACCCATCACATGCTGTCTTCATCTCGACAGAACAATATGGACTGCCGGGCATGGACAGTACGAATTTTGGTACGATGCTGGCAAACCAGGGCAAATTGATGTTTATGTGGACCGATGCCACTGCCAGCGGACAAAACCTGAACGATTCGTCGGTACTGTTTGCTATAAAATTTCTGGTTACTACCTCTCTGGGCAGTTCGCCTTATTTAGATTTCAGCAATGCACCCACGCCAATCGAAATTACCGACACCTCCCAGGGTGAAATAAGTTTCAACACCCACTATGGAAAAATCAGTGTCTTGGGCGGCGGATACAAATTGAGCGGAAAAACCAAATACGGCGCCAGAGCATACGCCGGTAATCCGGTGCCCAGTGTGCCCACCTACAGCTCCCTGAAATATAATATCAGCCAGGTAATAGTCAAACTGAAAAGTTATCCCGGAGGACTGGAATTGGCGCGGGACACCAGCAATACATGGGGAACTTATGGATTTAACAATGTGCCCGATGGCACCTACATGCTGTCGTATGACAAATATACGGCTGATACCATGCAGATGGGCAACGACATCAATGCTATTGACGTGGCTTTTTTAAAATATCTGGTAGGTCACGACACCTTGCAGGATCCGTCAAGAAACTTTTCGAGAAGACACAAAAAAGCCGCGGATGTGGATAACAACACCTTGTTTAATGCCCTGGATATTGCCCGGTTAAAGGCTAAAGTAGGACAACCCTATTCTGCAACAGCCAACTTTTCAAAAGGCAACTGGCCCGCTGCCGACACCCTGGTAACAATTGCCGGTCACGACCTGATTGTGAACCTTACAACCATCGGCTACGGCGACTACGATGCCTCCAGCTCAAAATATAAAGATTCGGCGAACAACTGGAATATGGCAAAATCGTCGGCTACGGCAAATATAATTTATCAGTCAACAGAAATTTTGACCGTAAATAAGGGTGCCTACTTTGAGATTCCTTTAAAGATACTTTCAAAAATTAACGATTTTTCTGCCATGGGGCTGGAATTAAATTATCCTGCAACCTATTTCAAACTGGTCAGTGCGTCAATGCCTAAAGGGAACAAAAAAACATTCACCAAAATAAACCCTTCTTTCGAAGAGATTGTGGCTGAAGACAACGACCTGCTTGTGACGGATGCCGATGGCATAATCAGAGTGGTGTATGCCACCACCGGGTTTTATGATGTAGCAGCCGGTGATGAAATCCTGGTGCTGGGTTTTAAACCATTGCAGGAGATGCCGCAGGGAGATACGGAGTTTTACCTCGATGGTACAGGAATAATGGCAGACCAATATGGCAGGGAAAACGAAAACACCGGGCTCAGTATGCCTGAAATATTTTTTCAGGGAAATTATGAGGAAAAGAATCTGGAGTTTTCTGGTTTTCCCAACCCGATGACCGGACACACCGTATTAACCTTTGAAACACCCGAAAATGCCAGTGTAAAACTTTCGCTTTACAACGCCCGGGGCGAAAAAATCGATGAACTTTTGAATAAATCCTTAGCAGGCGGCAAACATACCATGCCCTTTTTCTGCAGCCAGTTGCCTTCCGGATTATATCTTTTTACACTTGAAATCACGGGGTCCACTCATTCATACCGCCTCACATTGAAAATGACTCAATAATTATTATAAAAAACTATACATTAATTAGTAAGTAGTTTTTTTGAATATTATTCGTCGTATTACTTTAATTTTTCATAATTATTATTTGGGATCATGTCTTATTCCTGCATTTGTTAATGAATGAAATTGATGTAAATTCTTCTGTTTTTTTTATTAATATTGCAGCAAATTATCTGTTTATTAATTTGTAATTTCTAATATCATTAATAAATTAATTATCAACTACTAATACCATTAACATTATGAAAAAACCTTATCCAAATTTAAAAAAAGCGGTAAAAAAATTTGTTGGTATGCGTGTTGCCTCGTTGATTGCAATTTTGATTTTTGCAATCTCAGTGGTAAATGCTCAGAATTCAACAAACATACCGGATTCCGAAAAAGCTAAGGCCAACAGCGGAGCCATTCAGTCACAAAAAGCAACCCCTCCTCCTGTTCCGGCAGCCTCTCTTCAAAACATGGGTGTCAGCAAAGACAAACTCGGAGCACATGCTCCCGATGTCAACGACCCTGATTTTGCTGCCAAAAAAGCCGAATGGATAAAAAATTATCCTGAAGAATACAATGCGCTTTTGAACCCGGCTAACAATGGAAAATCTGCTGCTCCCAACAGCGATCAGGTAACAAAACCGGCTTCTGGCACAATCACCAATGCTAAAAAAACCGATGCCTCCTCCAGTGCTACCAAACCCAATGAATACGCACCCGGATACAAAATTGCACCCCATGCACCCGAATTCAACGATCCCGATTATGAAGCCAAGAAGGAAGCCTGGATGACCAATTATCCCGAAGAATACAATGCCCTTCAGCAATCGGGGAACACTCAAACCAAGGTTATTAACACAAACAGCAATGTTACCCCTGTAAATACCAAAGTTGCAGAACATGCACCCGAACTGGGCGATCCTGATTATGCTGCAAAAAAAGCCGAATGGATAAAAAACTATCCCGAAGAATATGAATCAATAGGCGGTGCCAGCACTGATAACGGCGTATCCAACCAGGTAAAAACACAGGTTGCTATTCCTGACCTGCAGGTGGCAAAACCACACACCAAAATAGCTGAACACGCCCCTTATCTCGATGATCCCGATTACGAAGCCAAAAAAGCTATCTGGATGAAAAACTATCCCGAAGAAATGAACGCTGTGTTGCAACATTCCTCGAACACTAATAAAAATATTCGGCCTGCCACCAACACAACGCTTGAGAAACCTGCCACCAAGGTGGCCGAACACGCCCCCTACCTGAACGATCCTGATTATCAAGCAAAAAAAGCCGAATGGATAAAAAATTATCCTCAGGAATACAATGCCGTAAACAACAAACCGGCAAACTCCGTGAAAAATTCTTCAGCAGATCAAGGTGTCCAAACTCCGGCCACATCCGTTCCTGTTTATGATGCTACACGCAAATAATTCAATCATGCCATTAACACATGAATAAATATTTAATTTAAAAAATAAGCATATGAAAAGATTCACTATTTTTATTAAAAAAATATTTGTCCTGCTGGCGTTTCTGGCGCTGACAGCAAATAGTTCGGTGTGGGGACAAGCCTGTGATTATTTCACGGCTGCCAATTCCACCACTGTTACGGGTTGGACCGAACAAGTCGGAGATTGGCAAATTTACAACAATACCCTACAATCGCCTGCCACCGCTGAGTGGAATTATATTACCCGCGACGGCAGCACGCAAACAAACGGTTGTGTTAGCCTGCGAGCCACATATACCGGAGCCGCCGGAACTAAGTATATAGGCGCGGTTGGAAGATATTCTGATGCCAGTAACTACCTGATGGCCAAAATACAAGATAATGGTTCGGCAGGTTATTGGGACTCCTATTTCATTTACGAAAATGGAAGTATTATCGCCAATGCTTCAGGATTAAATTTCGGCACCGATGTGAATATTGCACTGGAATATAACGGCACTGCCATTTCGATGAAGATAGATACCGACCTGAATGGAACCTGGGATTATACTTACACAGCCACATCCACAACCACCAACTCAGGTTTATGCGGCGTGGGTGCTTACAATCTGGCAAATGTAGATAACTGGTGCTATGGCTCTACTTGCATCACATGCGCTCCGCCTGCCAATGAAACATGCGCGGGAGCAACAGCCATTTATTATTATAATGACCCCTACCATACATCCGGAGTTTTGGGATGCACTGACGATTGCAGCGGTACCGCCAATTTTGATGTCTTTTATACCTTCACGCCACAATATACCGGTTCTTACACAGCCGATATGGGATTAAGTGCCGGAGACACCTATATGAGAATTTTTTCCGGCTCCTGTTGCGGAACCCTTGTAGCTTCTGACGACGACAGCTATGGCGATATGGACCCAAGCATCACATTGACCTTGACAGCCGGTACAACTTATTGGTTTGAATGCGGCAGCTGGTCAAGCAGCGGTATGCAAAACTCACCCTACAATTTCAACCTGGTACGCAACTGCACGCCGCCAGCAAACGAAACCTGTTCCACGCCAACACCTATCTCGTATTCACAAATTGCGGCAGGGTTCAACACTTCCGGCACACTGGGCTGTGCCGACGACTGCGCCGGTTACGGCAATGATGTTTTTTTCAGCTACGATTGCACCTGTACAGGCAGTTACACTTTTGACATGAGAGACAGCGACGGAGACACCTACATGAGGATTTATTCAGGATCCTGCTGTGGCACCCTGGTAGCTTCGGATGATGACAGTTACGGAGACATGGACCCGACCATTACAGTCACCCTTACAGCCGGAACCACCTATTGGATTGAATGTGCCAGTTATACAACTAGCAGTTATATGTCTGGCACATACTATAATTTATATGCAAGTACCACATGCATATTGACTCCGGGATGCGGAAACACCTATCTGGGAAACATCACACCTTCGTCATGTTATCCGCAGGATGCCAACTTCGCTGCCAGCACAATTCCTTATTGGTCATTTAATGCTACTGCAGGAACAACGTATAATTTCTCTCTGGGCGCCAGCGCAGAAGACACATACCTGCATCTGTATAATGATGTAATGACGGAAGTAGCCACCAACGACGATAGCGGGCCTTTCTATTCTGGATCCCCAGCCTCTCTGAGCTATACCTGCACTACTAGCGGCACCTATTATATTACTGCAAGCCACTGGACATGCAACACGATTACAACAGCCGGATATCTCACCTACTGGAGTTCCGGAGCGCCCTACGAAAATACATCACTTCAGACTATTACTCCCAGTATCGCCTGGCAAAATCAACCCTATGCTGCTGGCAGCATGGATGTTTACAGATTCTATGGTACAGCTGGATTAATCTATGATTTCAGCCTGTGCAGCAATACGGAAGATTCATATATTCAAATATATAATTCCACATATGACCTTTTGGCCGATAATGATGACAGCGGGCCCTGGTGTACAGGAGTTGCTGCTTCTATAAGCTTTACCGCACCCGCAACCGACTATTATATTGTTCAGATCAGACATCTGGGCTGTTCAGGCTTTACCAATGCCGGCGATCTGGCATACCGTGTGCAGCTTGCATGCACTGTTGGCTGTGGCGATACCCCTGTAGGCAATTTAAACTTCTCATCCTGCTCACCTGGCGATGCACCTTTTACAACCGGCACTATCCCATACTGGAGTTTTAATGCCGTCGCCGGAAATACTTATAATTTCGCAACCAGCGGCACTACCGATGACACATACCTGCATCTGTACGACGTAAATTGCACCGAAATTGCCACTAATGACGATGGCGGGCCATTTGTTTCCGGTGTGCAGTCTTCCCTTAGCTGGACATGCACCACTTCAGGAATGTATATTATTACCTGCAGCCACTACACCTGTAGCACGCTGCTGGCCGACGGCTATATGACATACTGGATGAGTTATGATCCTTACGGCAGTACCTCATTGCAAACTATTACACCCACAGCATCGTGGCAAAATCAGGCATATACCAGTGGCAACCTCCATGTTTACAAGTTTAACGCCACTGCCGGTTCCATAATTGATTTCAGCCTGTGCAGCAATACCGAAGACTCCTACCTGCGGATTTATAACACTACCTACGACCTGCAGTTTTCTAACGATGACAACGGCCCCTGGTGTTCGGGATATTCGGCGTCAGCAACCTGGACAGTCCCCGCTACAGGATATTATATAGTGGAAATAAGCCATCTTGGATGCAGTGGATTTAATAATGCCGGAGACCTGGCCTATAGGCTTGCCTGTTCTGCACCTATTGCTCCTTCAGCAGTCATGTCCACACCTTCATTTTTCTGCGGCTCAGGCACTGCACAGTTAAGTGCTACCTCCGCCGGGAACACCATCAATTGGTGGGATGCCGCCACGGGAGGGACACTACTTGGAACTAGCGCCAGCGGAGCAAACTTCCCGGTAGCAGTTACCAGCACTACTACTTATTATGCCGAGGCTCAAGCCGGTGGTGGCGGTTCAGGACCAATAACCACTTTATTTGCCGGTGGTAATCAATTTAACGGCAACATGTTTGATGTCAACATACTTAATAACATCATCATCAACGACTTCGCCGTACATTCCGATGCAGCAACATACAATTATGAAGTGTATTATAAAACAGGAACCTGGGTAGGCTATGATGCCAACCCATCAGCATGGACATTGGTAGGATCCGCTAACAACATTGTCGGTAATGGCTCCGGAGTTCCCACTTTATTGAATCTGAACCTGAGTCTCCCTCTGACAGCCGGACAAACCTATGCTTTTTACATTACAAACACTGCAGGAACGATGTATTATACTGATGGTACTGCTGTTGGCAATGTGTACACTTCCAATGCAGATATGCAAATACTGGAAGGTTGGGGCGGCGGATATCCCTTTACCAGCCCTAATACCCCGCGTGTCTGGAACGGTACCATTTATTACAACGGTACAACACCATGTGTTTCCGGCAGGGTACCTGTTACAGTTAATGTATGCCCTGAACCTGCTGCACCCACTGCAGTTGCCGCAGCGCCAACATCCATTTGTGCCGCCGATTCTTCTGTGCTGAATGCTACCTCGGCAGGAAATACCATTGGATGGTACGATGCGGCCTCGGGCGGTAACCTTATTGGAACCAGCAACAGCGGAGAAGGTTTTTCCGTATTCCCCACCACGACCACCACGTATTATGCAGAAGCACAAACAAACTGCAGCGGAACCTCCGGTGTTGTCTCAATGCCCGCAGAAATATCCACATACAGTGGTGATGCCCGCGGCTATTGGTTTGTAGCTCCCACCAGTTTCACCATCACCGGTGTCAACTGCCTGGCAAGCGGCACAACGCAAAACATCGCCGTGGTGCGTTTTGTTGCCGTACCTCCTGTCTTTTCTACCACAACCAACGATTTTACCACCTTATTCCTGACCCAGGGAAACACAAACACAGGTGTTATTCCTTGTTCAGTGGCAGTTAATGCGGGCGATATCATCGGTGTTCTTGGTACCAGAGACGCAGCAGAGAACAATTCTTATGGACCGACACCCAGCACTATTACGATTGCAGGCAGCACGGCTACCATCGAACGCCTGGGAATGCAATATGATCTGTCAACAACAGCGCCACAGGAATTATGGACGGAAAATGCCAACGGCGTTTCCCGCGTTGAACTTACTTACACAACTGGCAGTGGCACTTTATGCACCTCATCAACACGTACCCCTGTCAGTGTTACCGTTTCTCCTGTAAATACCATTGCCTTAAGTTCGGCTGCCGGCACCGATGCACAAACACAATGTGTCAACACGGCAATCACAAACATTACATATGCCACTACAGGTGCCACAGGAGCCACTATCACTGGCCTGCCCGCAGGAGTAAGCGGTGGCTGGGCTTCCAATGTGGTAACTATCAGCGGAACACCGACTGTGGTTGGGACTTATACTTATACAATCAACCTTCCGGGAGGCTGTGGAGCCACCTCCACAACAGGTACCATCACCCTGCTCCCCAACAATACGATAACTCTTAGCTCTGCTGCAGGAACAAATGCCCAGACACAGTGCATCAATACGGCACTTACCACGATTACTTACGCTACTACAGGCGCTACCGGGGCTACCGTCACCGGATTACCCGCAGGCGTTTCAGGTTCCTGGGCAGCAAATACGGTTACTATCAACGGAACACCTACAAATTCAGGAGCATACACCTATACCGTCTCCCTGGCAGGAGGATGCACAGCAACATCTGTTACGGGAACTATAACGGTATCTCCTGTAAATACCATCACGTTAAGTTCAGCTGCAGGCACCAATGCACAAACAGTATGCAACAACACTGCCATCACCAACATCACTTATAGCACTACTGCCGCAACCGGAGCCACAATTACAGGCTTGCCCACAGGGATAAGCGGCAACTGGTCGTCCAACGTGGTTACCATAAGTGGCACCCCGACAGCTACTGGCACTTATACCTATACTGTTTCCTTAAACGGAGGTTGCGGCAGCGTTTCTACCACCGGTACCGTTACAGTAAATACTGCCTTTGCAGTCGGCCTGGCTATTCAGGCTTTTGATAATCCGACCTGCACACATACCGTAGTCAATTTCACGTCCACACCGACCAACGAGGGCACAGCACCGGCTTATCAATGGTATATCAACAGCTCACCGGTTGCAGGAGCCACTAACAGCACTTACTCGAGCAATTCACTTGTGAACAACGATTTGGTTCAATGTCAGTTGACTTCAAATCTCGGCTGTACAAGCAACAACCCTGCTATGTCAAATACCATTACCATGTCGGTAAATGCCATACCAATGGCCGAGGCTGGCACAACGGCAACGTATTCCGGAACACCTCTTCAGATTGGCGATGCATCCAACGGTCCGGGTACCATTAGCTGGGCGCCAGCTGCGGGATTGAATAATGCAACCATTGCTCAGCCACTGGCTTCACCATCGGCGACAACAACCTATACGCTGACTGTTGACAACAATGGCTGTATATTAACTGACACCGTTACAATATATGTAGGAACAGGTTATGCCATTACCGGAAAAACCCGCTATTTAAATAAAGCTCTTTCGGGAAATCCCGCTCCCAATATGCCTACGTATAATGGAGCCATTTACAACATCAACAAGGTGATTGTTATCCTGAAAAACTATCCTGCAGGAACAGAAGTAGCAAGAGACACCAGCGACGGCGCCGGAGTGTACAACTTCAGCAATGTTGCCAATGGCTCATACATGATCTCTTATGATAAGTACACTGCCGATACCATGCAGGTTGGCAATGAAGTGAATGCCGTGGATGTGGCCCTCCTGAAGTACTTACTCGGACACGACACACTGGTGGATCCTTCGCGAAACTTTACTGCCAAACACAGAAGAGCAGCCAATGTAGATAACAGCATTGTTATCAACGCGGTTGATGTCGCCAGAGCTAAAGCAAAAATCGGTTCGCCCTACGATCCTGCTTACAACTTCCCAAAAGGCAACTGGGTAGCTTTCGACACCCTGATCACCGTTTCCGGATCTAACCTGAACCTCACCCTGAAAACTGTGTGCTATGGCGACTATGATGCCTCCAGCAGTAAATACAAAGATTCAACTACTACATGGGGTTCTGCAAAATCATTCTCCAGAGAGATTATCCATGAATCTGATGAAATGGTGATGACCAATGATAACGGATATTTTGAAATTCCTTTGAGTATCAGTACAAAAATGAATGAACTGTCGGCTCTGGGTTTGGAATTAAATTATCCTGCCAGTCAATATAAGTTGGTTAGCGCTGTGGTTCCAAATGCAAAAAGCAAAAACGGATCGCTGAAAATCAACGCTTCACTGCAGGAAATCATCGCCAGCGATGACGATCTGCTGGTAACGGATATCGACGGTGTTATCAGAGTGGTGTATGCTACCACCAATCATTTTGATGTGGCTGCCAACGACCAACTGATAGTATTAGGGTTCCGCGCCATTAACGATCTGCCGCAGGGAGAACTTGATTTCTTCCTGAGTGGAGCTGGCGTTATTGCCGACCAGTATGGTGTTGAAAACGAAGAAACCTATCTGTCAATGCCCAGGGTTATGGTTCAGGGAACACAAAACGGTTTTGAGTTTACCGGTTATCCTAACCCGTTCAACGGCGAAGCAAACATTACCTACAGCCTGCCCGAAAATGGTTCGGTAAAACTGAAGGTATATAATGCGATCGGCGAACTGGTATCGGAACTTGTAAATGAAACACAGCAGAACGGCAGACATACGGTAACATTCACACCGGAAAACCTGCCCGCGGGTATGTACACTTTCAAATTAGAATTCTCAGGTCTTACTGAAACAAAATGTTTAGTGCTGAAAATGATCCATTGATCGTAACATCGGCCTTATTTTCTTGAATTAACAAAGATACCAGCCATAAAAAGCTGGTATTTTTGTTTTAGGAACACTTGTAAAAAGTCAATTTGTCAGTTGAGAAATATTTATTGAAAATGGTACACTTTTGGTTGTCATTCCGCGTTTAAATTATCCATATTTAATAGAAACAAGGTTTTTATTGCATAAATACGTATTTTTACCAACGGTAAAACAGCCAACATAAATGAAAAAAACTCTATTCTACTTTTTTTTACTGCTTCTCCTGTATCCTTTTATCAGTTTCGATCTTTCTGCCCAGAAATACACCATCAGCGGATATGTGAAAGACAATGCAAGCGGTGAATTTCTTATTGGGTCCAATGTGTATATCAAAGAGATCATGAAAGGTACTACTACCAACACTTATGGATTTTATTCGATTACCATCGAAAAAGGCGACTATACCTTATCGGGAAGTTTTGTTGGTTACAAAGATTTTGAGCAAAAAATCACCCTGGATAAAAACCTGAAGATTAACATCAGTCTTGATCCAAACATCATCACTACTTCGGAGGTAGTGATTTCGGGGGAACGGCAGGACAACAACGTGCAGAGTGCGGAAGTGGGCCGTGTTGAAATTCCCATCGAAAAGATTAAAAAGCTTCCCGCCCTGCTTGGAGAGGTTGACGTAATAAAAGCCATACAGCTTACTCCCGGCATACAGTCGGCGGGCGAAGGAAACACCGGGTTTTATGTGCGGGGCGGCGGTCCCGATCAAAACCTTATCTTGCTTGATGAAGCTGTGGTTTATAACGCTTCACATTTGCTGGGTTTTTTCTCCGTGTTTAACACCGACGCCCTGAAAAATGTGGAGATGATCAAAGCAGGCATGCCCGCCAACTATGGAGGCAGGCTGGCATCTGTCTTAGATATTTCGATGAAAGAAGGCAACAACAAAGACTTTAAATTCGATGGTGGTATCGGGTTGATATCTTCGCGCCTTACCGTACAAGGCCCTATAAAAAAAGAAAAATGTTCTTTCATCGTTTCCGGCCGCCGTACCTACCTTGACCTTATCATGCAGCCTTTTCTGAAAAAAGACTCCCCGTTCAAAAAAGGAGGCTATTATTTTTATGACATCAACGCCAAGATTAACTATTATTTTTCTGATAAAGACAGGCTTTTCTTGAGCGGATATTTTGGTAAAGATGTCTTTAATCTGGGAGGCAGCGAATCTTTCAAAAACAAGATCGACTGGGGCAACGCCACGGCAACCATTCGGTGGAACCACCTTTTTAATGATAAATTATTTCTGAACACTACCCTGATATACAGCAATTATAATTTCAATATGGGCGCCAAACAAAATTTCTATGAAATGAAACTCCATACCGGCATTACCGACTATAGCGCCAAACTTGACTTTTCATACCTTCCTTCCATAAGGCATAACATTAAATTCGGCGGACAATACACATACCATATCATGATGCCAAACAGTGCCTCGGCCAGGTCCGACACCACCGAATTCGACCTGGGCGGCACTGTAAAACTACATTGCCATGAGGCCGCAGTGTTTATCACCGATGATTTTGATGTTACAGAAAAAATTAAAATCAGCGGCGGACTGCGTTATTCCATGTTTTTTCACACAGGCCCTTTCGACCGTTACACCCTCACTCCTACCGGGATTATTTCCGACACCATTTCGTACAAAACCGGTGAACTGATAAAAATGTATCATGGATTGGAACCACGGCTGGCCGTAAAATTCGGCATCGATGCCAAATCGTCCATCAAGGCCTCCTTCACCATGAATTATCAGTACATCCATATGGCCTCCTACACCTCGGTATCGCTGCCAACAGACATCTGGGTTCCCAGCACATCCTTAGTGAAGCCGCAAATCGGGTTTCAATACTCGCTGGGATATTTCAGAAATTTTGCCGATAATATGTGGGAAACCTCCTTTGAAGTATATTACAAAGATATGCGCAACCAGATTGAATTCAAGGAAGGATTTTCTGCCGTTGACAACCTGAAAAACAATACCGACAACAACTTTACCTTTGGAAAAGGCTGGTCATACGGCGGAGAGCTTTTTATCAAAAAGCGTCAGGGAAAAACCACTGGATGGATAGGTTACACCTTGTCGTGGACCAAACGTAAGTTTCCTGAAATAAACGGAGGCGAGACCTATCCCGCCAAATACGACCGCCGCCACGATATCTCCATTGTAATTACCCAACAACTCGGCAAACGCTGGTCAATTTCAGGCGTATGGGTTTATTCCACAGGCAATGCCATGACCTTGCCCCTGTCGCGTTACTTCCTCTCGGGAAGCATCGTCAACGAATACAGCAAACGCAACGCCTTCCGTATGCCTGCATACCACCGGCTCGATATCTCCGCCACTTTCTCAAGTAAAGACAAACCCGGCCGAAAATTTCACTGGGACCTGAATTTTGGCGTGTATAACCTGTACAGCCGCATGAATCCATATTACATCTACTTTGAAACCACCGGCGACCTGACCACCATGAACCTCGAGACCAAGGCCAAACAGGTATCCTTATTCCCGATAATACCCTCTGTTACATGGAACTTCAATTTTTAAGACAATGAAAATAAAATCCTTTATAGTACCGGTAATATTGTTGATAAGCGCATTCGGTTTTTTCTCCTGCGAAAAAGAAATCGAGATCGACCTTCCCGAAGAGCCACCCAAAATTGTCATCGAAGGCTATATTGAAAACGGAATGCCTGCCAGGGTTTCTATCACCAGAAGCGCACCGTATTTCGACCCTATCGACTCCCTCACGCTGATCAACTCCATTGTAGCCAATGCTTTGGTGATTGTTAGCGATGGCATTACTTCGGACACCTTGCAGCAGGACACCATCCTGGCCCTGCCGCCCATCGTTTATGTAGGCAGCACTGTAATCGGTGAAATAGGAAAAACGTATTACCTTACCGTTCAGGTAAACGGACAAACTTTTACCTCGCAAACCACGCTGCCTGCACCAAAAGCTTTTGATTCGCTTTGGTTCACCCTGATGCCCGATAACGACAGCATTGGCGATGTCTTTGCCGTAGGTACCGACAACGGGGCTCAGACAAATTATTACCGGGTATTTACCAAAAATACCAGTATTGACTTTACCTTTGTTCCCATCTTCGAATCGGTGTGGGACGACAAATTTTTTAATGGTATGACCTTCACCATACAGCTTTATCATGGTATGGCCAGCAACCTGATGGATATGTTTCAAGACGATGGCGGCCGCGGACTGGGCTATAAGGTTGGCGACCAGGTTATTGTAAAGTTATGTACCATGGACTATTACAGCTATAAATTCTGGGCGGCTGCTGAATCGGAGATAACTTTTGGCGCTAATCCCTTTATGACCACCAACAGTGTCCCTACCAACATAGAAGGCGGAGCTATCGGATGCTGGACAGGATACACCGCCACTTACGACACCA
>JAGNBV010000153.1 GCA_018004645.1 Bacteroidales bacterium | reverse complement strand
GGTTATAGCAGCTAGCCCTGGTCAGTATTCAATTCCTTTTCTGGCCTTGACCCCTCGTTGGTAATAGTGCTTCACTTCTTTCATACTGGTTACCAGGTCGGCGAATTTAATGATTTCATCCGCAGCATACCTACCGGTAAGTATTACTTCCACATGATTTTTTTTGCATTCAAAGCATCGAGCAGTTGATGGTTTGATAGCAATCCCAGATGGATGGCGATAAATATTTCGTCAAGAATAATCACATCGTAGATGCCAGACGCCATCATTTTTTTACTGTTTGCAGGACTTTTTCTGCCGCCGCTATATCTTTGGCCGATGGCTCCCTGATAAGAAGACAACCCAACCCGAATTTTTTAATGGTGATCTGGGGTAAAAATGTCCGGATGCATAGCATTTCATTATAAGATTTTCCCTTGACAAATTGAGCAAAAAAACTTTTTTACCGGCTCCGGCCGCTCTCAAAGCCAAACCCAGGGCTGCTGTGGTTTTTCCTTTGCCGTTCCCTGTATAAATATGAATATATCCTTCATCATCTAACGGGTTATGTATATTTGATTCTTGTTGCAAGCCGGTCATTTTACCTGGCCATAATTAACTTCCTAATCAATTGATTTTCCCCTGAAATAATCCGGACAAAATATAATCCATTGGGACAACAACCCAGATCGAAGGTACGTTGGCTGCTCGAGAGGCCATCAGTTAAGACTTCCACGCCCTGTGAATTATATATTTTTACCGTTGCGCCGGAAATATTTTTAATGATAAGTAACTCTTTGCAAGGATTTGGGAATAAGACTATTTTTTCATCAATTAATAAGGGTTCCTCTACCTTTGTTGAAGTATTTTCAACGCCTTCAAAAACGCAGCGCAAATGATTGGTTGTATAAAGAAATCCTCCGCAGTTTTCCCAATATCCATCTGTAATCCTGGTAGCCCATCTTTTTACGGTATAAATTTTATAGAGCGACGATGTCCAGATATAATAGGGAGAAATGCCCATATAGGCACTGTCGAGGCCCCATCCGGTTCCTTCATTATCGTTAAAATGCCCCACCTCCATATCTGTCGGCAAACGCCAACCCTCGCCATATTTATTGACACAATAACTCCTATTGGCGGTAGCCAGCGTTTGCTGTTGAGAAACCTTTTGCAAGGTACCGGTATTTTTTAGATCACCGGCATTAATCAACTCCTCCCCGTCCCAAATATCATAGATTCCGCTGTCGGGTAAAAATGTTGGATAAGCCAGGCCTGAAACCGGGCCATCGATAGTGGCAAAACAGTCATCGTAATTGCAGTATGGACTATTGTATTGCAGGGCAGCCGCATAGGTCATGCCTACATCGGAAACAGGGCTAACAAAAAGTTTGCGTCTGTTAAAATCATTTGGGGTTAGTATGGTCTGATTGTCCCAGTTGAATGCCGTATCGCTGATATTGCCGCCGACACCATAACCGAAAAAGGCATTAACATGCACTCTTTTTCCATCAGGAATACTTGTCTTATCCGGTATCAGAATGTGATCGCCGCAACGATACACTTTATTAAAAGTGTCATAGTTGTACACTGCGCTTCCGTTTTTAATGGTAACCGGATTAAACCCAAGCCATTTTTCATTTATATATGCCTCATTGCCATGGTTGTAATTGCTTTGACCAACAGCCATACCTACGGAAAAAATCATCCAGAAAAAGGCCGGAAATTTTTTCATAATTGTATTTTCTTTCAGTTTTTCTTTTTTACTTCGCCTTTGATGGTAAGTGTTACTGTTCTGCGGACATTGTCGTTAGAGTTGACTGTGATAGTTTTACTGAAAACCCCCACCGTATTGGTGTTATATTTTACATTTACGCTGCCCTTAGTCCCGGGTTTCACCGGCTCCTTGGTCCAGGTAGGTACAGTACATCCGCAGGACGCTTTTACCTCGGTAATAATTAGGGGTAGTTTCCCGGAATTTTGGAAAGTAAAAACGCATTCGGCCTTTTCGCCTTTATTGATAATGCCAAAATCATAAACCAACGTTTCAAATTCTATGACTGGCTTCCCGGTTTCTTGCGAAAACAAGTAGCAAGAAAAAGTCATTAACAACAAAACACACAAAATTTTTTTCATATCATTCCAATTTTTGTTTTTTTTCAAATGAAAAATCTCTGAAAACACTGAGTCCAACCGAACAGGTATTGGCCAGCTGAATTTTATTATAATATTGATAAACCGGAATATCTGCCATAACAGAAACATTCCAGTTATCATTGATAGAAACATTGACTTGTGGTACAACAAAAAGCAAAACACTGCCCGAGGCATCAACGGGTTGCCTGAAGTGTTTGTTTTTTTCTTTTATCTGGTTTTTGAGTTGGAAAATAAATGTCCAGTCTTTTAATTTTAGTTTTTCGAAAACAAAGTGTTTTGAAAAAAAGAAAGAAGTAGAATACATTGTTCCAAAAAGGTATTCTTGTTTGTTAATAAAATACTTTTCAATACGGTTGGTCAAAAAAAACCGGATACCCTCAAAAGAATATTCCTTGATAATAAATGTCTGAAAAACCATTCCAAACGATCCCGTTGAGGCCTGCAAATCAACGGGCAGTGTAACCCCATCCACGGCTTGAAAATTATGGGCAAAAGGGATATTGGCACCCAGGGCACAAGAAATTTCAAAGCGTTTATCCGCATTATAATAAAGTCTGGGTTTCAGAGAAACCACTGCATTGGAAAGTCCATACCCCTTTAATTTCAAATTATTAAGCTTATAAACTTGGGTTTTATTGATATAATAACCACTTTCGGCTTCGACAGTAAGTTGATCCAGAATACCATAACCTATAAGCAAGCCCAGGTAGTTAAAATTTGCATCTTTAAGAATTCCTGCGCTACCTGTATATTTTTTGTCGCCAGTAAGGTACCTGTGCGAATAAGAAAAACGGTAAAACATACCAAGCCGAAAAGTTTTTTTGTCCATCACTCCCAGGTTCGCAGTACCGCCCACAGGGTTTCCGGCAGAGGCAAAACACTGCGCCCAGGCACCTTGCGCACACAACATCCACAAAAAACCAAATGCCAGTGTCCTGCCAATCATAATACTGTAATCGTAATTGTTTTTGTTTCCGATTTATTGGAGGCCTCAACAGTGCACGACACCTGATTATTTCCCGGAGTACAGGTAGGCGCAACATAATCAACCACATTTCCTGACCCCAAAATATCTCCAGCAGTAGCCGACCACAGAAATGTAAGGTTTTCGCCATCCACGACGGCCGTAATTTTTGTGGAATGACCTGTAATGATAGTATCATTTTCGGCTGTCAGGCTAATAAAAGAGTTTAATAAACTGCCATCATTTTCCTCTTTACATGCAGAAAACATACAAGCCAATGCAACAAAAAGAATAATTAATTTTTTCATTCTGATTCAGTTATTGATTTTTTATACACCTTACTGATAGTCCATAACTTTTTGGGAAAGTATTCCATCGTCCTACAGTAGCATCTCCGGTTCGCAGGCACCTTCGCCAACCATAGATACCATAGGGAGTTGATGAATGCATGTATTCATACATTTTAACAGCGCTGAAATACCCGCCTGGAATTGCACAACCCGATAACAGCGCTTCGTATCCCGAAGAGCCACCTATTTTGAGCTTAGTTCCCTGGTCGGTACCTCGCCAGGTATTATAGAGGTTTGCCGTGGCCTGATCCATACCGAGTGTTATTTCAAGGTCTATCCATTCCTGGTCGCTAGGCACATGCCACCCACATGGGCAAATACCCCTGCTGCCTATTATTTCAGTATATTCCATCATTTCGTCCCAAGTGTACAATCCGCCATATTTTTCGCACGAATCGGCATCATTATACGGACAATATTTTTCAATAGTGTCATTATTGGTTTGTGTTTTTGTGCCATGAACAATCTGCTGCCCGACATCCAGGTTTTTTGCTATCCAGCATTGACTTCCAATCTGCACCGTGGGATATTTTCGCCCATCCCTGAAATCAATCAGTGTATCACCACAATGAAATGTGAGAACATCAATTTTTGTAACATCAGAGTATACAGGCAGGCAGGTTCCACTGTTTACCTTAGCCCGGTAAAAATAAGATTGTGAAGGAACTAAAGGGAAATTATTGCTTGTGGCTCCGGTAATATCAGTCCATGTAATGGTATCCGCTGACTGCTGCCATTGAAGGCTACCATATTGCATGCCCTGCAATTCCAGAAATGCAGTATCGTTAAGATAAACAAATGTTTGCGCCAGCATAAACCCCGGTGCAATAATCAACAGAAATACTAATAATACTTTGCTCTGCGATTTCATAAAGCTACTTAATTAGTTAAAATCTTATATGACCACTTGGTTTTGGCTAAAAACAAATTCAGAATAACAATTTCTGGCAATTCCGAGGCAGGAAGTACCAATTTGACTAATCTATCAGTTCTGACAGATTCATTAATAATAGTTCTCCCTGAGAGGTCATTTACCGAAATATAAACACTTTCGTCTTTAATAAAGCTATGATTCAGTTTAATATATATTGCTCTGTTATCCGACAAATAATAAATTACAGGATTATTACCATGATATTCATCTCCGGCGGTAATATTTGAAGAATCAATCAGTACATATATTTCGTCAGTCGCCATACAATTTCTGCTATCGACAACCGTGAGCAAATATGTAACTGAACTCAAGGGAGTTACAACCGGATTGGCCAGGGTACTATCATTTAGGTAATCGCCCGGAGTCCACAGGTAACTATATGCAGGACTGCCTCCTGATGCCGCAGGCATACCGCCAATAATATTTGAATCGCCAACTGGGATATAACTATCTAACCCGGCATCAGCAGTTAGCTGGGTCGGCTGGTTAATATGAAAAACTACTTGTTGTTGTGCAAATATCTCAGATACAAGGCTATAAATCAATAATAGTAAAAATAGTATTTCTTTTTTCATAATATACTGATTTGGTAATACTAAAATACAAAATTTTAAAGAATTAAATAGATTTATGATAAAATAATACTTCAAACAACAGGTCGTTTATTTTTCGCTAACAAGATAAATTGCAATATATTAACCATATTTAAATCAAGCGTTCAGCTATCTTTTCAAAGGCATCAATAACAGCCGTATTATGCTGACTGTAGACACTTTTGCCATTTTCGGCGGCTTCACCAACTTCCATGACCAAAGGTATCTGTCCGAGTAGAGGGGCATTGATTTCCGCGGCTATTTTGGCTCCACCATTTTTCCCAAAAACAAAAT
>JAGNBV010000152.1 GCA_018004645.1 Bacteroidales bacterium | reverse complement strand
CCGGTACAATATGAGATAATACCACAAAAACAACTTAATCCCACATGGAACAAGGTACTAGTAAGACCCGGCATCATCGAAAAACTGTCGCCCTTGTACAAACTCACTCAAAATCTATGGTGGACCTGGAATCCTGAAGCCATCGAACTTTTCGAGATGATAAATCCTGAGTTGTGGGAGCAGTGTAAACAAAATCCGATAACGGTTCTTGAATCGCTCTCTCTGGAAGATTACAAAAAGCTGGCAAAAGACAATGTTTTTCGCGAGAAGCTGGATAAAGTGTTTAAACAGTTTACTGATTATTTATCCTATGGTCCCAAAAAAGCCAAAGAACTTGTGGCATATTTCAGTATGGAATTTGGTCTGCATCACTCTTTAAAAACTTATTCCGGCGGCCTGGGCATTCTGGCTGGCGATTACCTGAAAGAAGCCAGCGACTCCAACGCAAATATCATAGGAGTAAGTTTATTATACCGCTATGGGTACTTTGACCAAAACATCTCTCTGCTGGGCGATCAGGTATCATCCTATCATCCCCAGAAATATTCGCATCTGCCGCTGATACCCGTCCGCGACAAGAAACTTGGATCCGATGGAACCAGCACCTGGGTGAAGATTCAGGTAGCTGCGCCTGGAAGAATAATAACTGCGAAAGTGTGGAGAGTGGATGTAGGCAGGGCTGCACTATACCTGTTAGATACTGATATTGAAGAAAATACAGCAGAAGACAGGACTATTACCCATTGTCTATACGGTGATGGTTCGGAACTGCGTTTTAAGCAAGAATTGTTGCTTGGCATCGGGGGTATCCGCCTCCTGGAGCGGCTGAAAATATCGCCCGAAGTGTATCATATCAACGAAGGACATGCTGCCTTCAGCGTTATTGAGCGGCTTCGCAAATATGTACAAGAAGAAAACCTTACTTATCAAGAGGCTCTGGAAGTAGTAAAAGCCTCCACCCTTTTCACCACACACACTCCGGTGCCTGCCGGACACGACCGTTTCAGCGAAGACATCCTGAGGGCCTATCTGCCTCATTATGCCGATATGCTCAAGATCAGCTGGGACACCTTTATGAATCTGGGGAAAGCCCGGGAATTTGACCCGACCGAAGAATTCAGCATGAGCTATCTGGCAGCCTCCCTGTCGGCAGAAACCAACGGGGTGAGTAAAATACACGGTAGAGTTACCCGTAATATGTTTGCAGAACTGTATCCTGGATATTTTCCCGAAGAACTTCATATCGGTTATGTTACCAACGGTGTCCATTTCCCGACCTGGGTATCAAAACGATGGAAAAAACTCTACGATTCGGTGTTTGATGCAGAATATATCAACGACCTTTCCAATCATGAATACTGGAAAAAAATCTACGAGGTGCCTGATGAAACCATCTGGAAAATAAGACAGGAGCAAAGGTCAGAGCTGATTGATTTTTTGAGAAGCCGCCTGGTAAATGAGATGACCTTGCGACAGGACATTCCCCAAAATATTTTCAACGTTTCGCAATCGCTGAATCCTAAGGCACTTACCATAGGTTTTGCCCGCAGGTTTGCCACCTACAAAAGGGCCAATATGCTTTTTTCTAATCTGGAACGCCTGTCCAAAATTGTCAATAATCCCAACTACCCTGTTCAATTTGTTTATGCAGGCAAAGCGCACCCAAAAGATGTTGAAGGTCAGAAACTTATAAAAAAGATATATGAAATTTCCATGATGACGGAATTTCTTGGAAAAATAGTTATCGTAGAAAATTATGATATCGAATTAGGCAAAAAACTTGTCCAGGGAGTAGATATTTGGCTTAACACTCCTACCCGGCCACAGGAAGCCTCGGGAACGAGCGGCGAAAAAGCGGTCATGAACGGCGTTATAAATTTCAGTGTATTGGATGGTTGGTGGGCTGAAGGTTATCGTCCGGAAGCTGGATGGGCGCTGAAAGAAGAACGCACCTATAAAAACCAGGCAGCCCAGGACGCCCTCGATGCAGCTACAATTTACAATATGCTTGAAAATGAAATAGCGCCCATGTTTTATAAACGCACCAAAAAAGATATACCTTTGGAATGGGTGCAGAAAATCAAACACACCATCGCCCTGATAGTCCCTGAATATACTACGAAAAGAATGTTAGATGATTACCGGGATAAGTATTACAGGAATATTTGCAAACGTTCCATAGACATCAATTCCGACAATTATCTGAATGCTAAAAAGTTAGCAGCTTGGAAACAAAAGGTTTTCAGAGCTTGGGATAGTATTGAAATAGTTTCGGTTACCATCCCTGATTCGAATAAAAAACCGTTAAGTCTCGGTGAAAAGTTTTATGCGGAGATAAAAATAAAACTTCACGAACTAAACAAAAATGATGTCGGTGTGGAAATGGTTTTTGGTCAGAAGTCCGACGATGTGGTGAACAGGATATTATTCCAACGCGAGCTCAAGATTAAAAATACCAATCATAATGTGATTACTTACTCAATAGAATTTCCATCTGTAAGGATAGGTGTATTTGATTACGCTTTCAGAATATTTCCAAAAAATCCATTGCTTGCCAACAGACAGGACTTTAGTTTGATGAAGTGGATATAGAGGGGAAAGTTGAAAGTTGAAAGTTGAAAGTTGAAAGTGGAAAGTGGAAAGTGGAAAGTACCAAGTAGCAAGTAGCAAGTGGAAAGTTTAAAGTGAAAAGTTGAAAGTGGAAAGTAGTCAATAGCCAATAGTCATTGGTCAATAGTCATTGGTCACTGTTCATTGTTCATTGATAATTGCTAATTGCTAATGCTTAGTCTTTGATTATCAGTTTTCCGCTTCCAATGATGTTCTTAGTATCGGTAAGTGAATAAAAATACATGCCGGCCAATAGACTGCCCCTGTTAATGGTATTTTTTCCGTTTTGAATGTCGGGAATGTACATCACCTCGCGACCCATCATATCATATATTCGTAATTCATAATGAGCGTTGTCACTAAAATTTGGCAATTCCAGTGTGGTTGAGTTGATAAACGGGTTGGGATAAATATTATAATCCTTTTTTTCGTAATTATTAACCGCCACCGTAAGGCAATTTACTACAGAGGGCAGGCCGATACTGACAAAATTCGAGTCAACAGTGATAATGCGGTAAGCACCTTCAAACTCCTGTGCAGTTTGACAATAACGTGTGCTGGCGGTCCAGTTTTCGCCAACCACATTACCCTGACGGTCGGCTACCACAAATTGATGCACATGGCCAGCCAACACCACATCCACATTATTAGAATCGCAAATATTCATAAAGGTTTCACGGTTATACAGGAATGAGCCATCGTCGGGCCCTGCAATAGTTCCGGTATTGGGGGAGCCATCAATTTCGGTTCCATTGACATTTACTGGCGGGTGATGCATAACAATTATTTTTCTCTTATTTCCGGCCAAACTCAAGGCATTTCTCAACCACTGACATTGTGCCGAGGAAATTCCATTTCCCTCCACACAGAAAGGATGCAAATCCTGCCAAATCGGCCGGTCGGCGCCACTCCTGATAAATACCATAAAAGCATCATTGTACGTAAAATAATAATCCATATCCTGGCCTAGGTATAATGGATAAAACAACAGATTATCATTAATTACCGGTGGTACAATAGTTTTATAGTATTCATGGTTGCCGGAAACAAAATATATGGGAATAGTCATTGCAGAATCGACAAAATATGCGCCGTTTGCAGGATTAGTTATACCGCCCTGAGGGTAAAGATGCTGAGTTAGAGCATCATACATTCCATCAGGATGGATGGAGCCTACATTGGAAATATCTCCGGAGGCTACCACAAAGGCCGGCTTGGGATTCAGATAATTAATTTCCTTTAAGGTGCATTGAAATTGTTCACCGTCGGAATCGTTATTTCCCACGCTACCCCCCAAAGTCCCATCGGAGACATGTATATCAGAAATATGAACAAAAGTAAACTGCTGTGCAAAATCAGTTTTACATAAAAACATCAACAAAAAATAAAGTAAAAAAGTCAGGCTTAGGTTTTTCTTTTTCATAAAATACTATGATAAAAAAATTCTACAAATTATTTTCACAAAGGTATGGAAAAAAAGCTTAAACAGGTGCATTTGGCAGACAAAATGTATTTTTTTTTCCGAAAACTGCTAATTTGCCTACAATCTATTGCATATGATTAACTACAAATACTTATTTTTATCATTTATATGCATCGAAGTAATAATATTGTAAAAATTAAAACAATTATACTCGCATTTATATATATCTAAATCGTTTAATTATAGATGGTTAAGATAAAAATCAATACTCTATACCTTTTCGAGCTTTCACACCCTGATAATAATAATGTTTTACTTCAAGCATTTCTGTCACCAAATCAGCCATTTCTATGATTTCGCTTGGAGCATACCTCCCCGTAAGAACCACTTCCACATGATTTTTTTTCTTTTTCAGAGTTTCTATCACTTCCTGATTTGACAATAATTCCAGGTGGATGGCAATAAAAATTTCATCGAGAATTACCAGATCATATTTGCCGCATGCAATCGAGTCCTTTACTTTTTTAAGCCCTTTCCTTGCCGCTTCCGTATCTTTCGTAGATGATTCCCTAATAAGACAACATCCCAATCCGAATTTTTTTATGGTTATCTGCGGCAGAAATTTCCGGATGGCCACCATTTCATTATAAGTTTTACCCTTAACAAACTGAGCAATAAATATTTTTTTGCCAGCCCCGGCCGCACGCAGCGCCAGGCCCAAAGTCGCTGTAGTTTTTCCTTTACCATTGCCGGTGTATATCTGGATATATCCTTTCATATCGTAAGCCAATGCAGTGTTATTTATATTTTGACCTGCTCACCTGAATTAATTTAAAGAATTTACAACCAACTTGCTGATTGATTGTTTTTTATCACTAACAATCCGGACAAAATATAAGCCATCGGGGCAAAAACCAAGATCGAAAGTACGATAACTATCGCATTGGCTATCGGAAAACACCTGCTGTCCCTGCATATTATAAATAGTTACTGTTGCTTCGGGAATATTACAAATAGTAAGTATGCCAGCACAGGGATTAGGGAATAAGGTAGCTTTTTCATGACATGGAAAAAATTCATCCATCCTGGTGGTAGTATTATCAACTCCGGCATAAACACAGCGCAAACGGTTAATGGTGTATAAAAATCCTCCGCAGTTTTCCCAGTAGCCATCGGTAATTCGAGTAGCCCATCTTTTCATAGTATAGATTTTATATAGCGAAGAAGTCCAAATATAATATGC
>JAGNBV010000151.1 GCA_018004645.1 Bacteroidales bacterium | reverse complement strand
GACAGTGTGATGAGGAGAAATTTTTATTATGTAGGCGCTACCATACTGGTTACTACGGCCATCACCTCTGTTTTAAAACTCAGCATCCGGCGGCCCCGGCCTTTTGTTACCTATCCCGATATTGAAAAGGAGACCGATGCCGGGCACCTGTCGTTTCCTTCGGGCCATACCTCCGACGCCTTTGCCCTGGCCACTTCGGTAAGCCTGGCTTATCCCAAATGGTATGTCATTGTGCCCATGTACCTGTGGGCCGGCGCTGTGGGCTATTCCAGGATGCACCTTGGCGTGCATTATCCCGGCGATGTGCTTGCCGGCGCCGTCATAGGGGCCGGAACGGCTTACCTGTGTTACAAAGGCCAGCAATGGCTGAGCAAAAAAAGGAGGGTGAGCTTATGAAAATCGGCTATGTGCAGACTTCGCCTGTTTTTGGCGACAAAGAAAAAAACTTTGAAGAGGTGCGCCGGCTAACCCGTGGCGTCAATGCGGACCTGCTGGTGCTGCCCGAGCTTTTTGGCAGCGGCTATGCCTTCACCTCGCGGGAAGAGGCCGAAGCACTGGCCGAAATCGCTGACGGCCCCACCGCCGCTGTACTCAAAGAACTTTCGCTGCAGACCGGCGCGGTGGTAGTGGCGGGTTATATCGAAAAGGACCGCGGCCACCTTTATAATGCCGCCCTGGTGGTTTCGGGAAACTGTGTGATTGACAGCTACCGTAAGATACACCTGTTTAATAAGGAAAAACTGTGGTTCGAGGCCGGCGACAAACCACTGCAGGTGTTCAACATAAATGATGTAAAGATTGGCGTGATGGTTTGTTTCGACTGGATGTTTCCCGAAGTGTGCCGTACCATGGCCCTGCAGGGGATGCAGGTGCTTGCCCATCCGTCAAACCTGGTCATGCCGTGGTGTCAGCGCGCCATGGTAACCCGTTGTCTCGAAAACAGGATATTTGCAGTAACAGCCAACAGGACAGGCGAAGAAAACAGGGGAGGAGACCATTTTGTATTTACCGGCGCCAGCCAGATCACCGCTGCCGATGGCTCCGTATTGTCCTCAGCGCCTGCCTCAGAAACCTGTTTGGCTGTTGTTGAAGTGGATGTTAAGAAAGCCGGCGACAAAAATATCAATGCCTATAACAATGTTATTGCTGACCGCAGAACTGAATTTTATGTATTATAAAATCATAAAAACCCAAACCATGAAAAAGCTGCATATCATTTTACTTTCTGCCATCTTCATCATGATGACAGCAGTGGGTTGCCGCCAAAACACCCTGGCCGGCAAGGAAATCAACATCAAAGTCGATTCCCTGAGCCTGAACGGCAAAAAATCCATCGAAAGCAACCTGGCCAAAGAAACCGGTGTGCTGTATGTGAAAGCACATCTGAAAAAACAAGTGGTTACCATCATTTTCGACTCGGTGAAAGGCAATCAGGACCAGCTGATGTCGGCCCTGCAAAAGATGGGATACCAAACCACCCTTACCGGCCCGGTAACGCCCGGCGAAAAATAATTTTTATAATAGTTTTTATAAAAAATTGCATAGAATAAAATAATTCCTAAATTCGCTCAGACTAAATTTGAGGCCGATGAGTACAAAGAAATTATTTTTATCCATGCTGTTGTTGCTATGCTTTCAGCATGCCTTTTCGCAACAATGGGAGCTGAAAAAAGAAAGCGACGGGGTAAAAGTATATACCCGGCCTGTCAAGGGCTCAGGTATCAGGGAATTTAAGGGCGAGATTACCGTCAAATCCAACCTGTGCAATATCCTGTCGGTTATTGAAAGAATCTCTGATTATCCCAAGTGGATGTACAAATGTTCCTATGCCGAACAACTGAAAAAAAACAACGAGTCCTCGGGTTATATCTATACCGTCCTCAAACAGTCGTGGCCGGTGGAGGACAGGGATATCTGCTCTTATTACAGCGTGGTGCAGGATAGCATTACCAAGGTAATAACCATTACAATGAAAGGCGTTAAGGATTACATCCCTGCCAAATCCGACAAAGTAAGGGTGCCCAGCCTGAACGGTTTATGGCAACTCATACCGGTGGCAAAAGGAGTAACCAAGATCATTTATCAGGTGCATTCCGAGTCGGGTGGTTATGTGCCCGAAGCCATTGTCAATGCCTTTATTACTGATACACCCTACTATAATCTGCTCAACCTGAAAAAAATTGTGGAATCGCCCCTGTGTCCCCGTTCAAAGATAGCAAACCTGAAAGAGCTCTGAAATATGCTCTGCAACGCATACGGCCGCAATGGCAGTAAGCAGCTTAGGTATATAGCAGTAACACAGTAAGGACGGTACAAAAAAAACAAATTTATGAAACACGCCGATGATGCACTTATTTTATCCTGTTGCGAAAGCGTGCACGCCTTTCTTGCTGCACATGCCGATGCCGCTAACATAAAAAAATATTCCCGTTATTTTCGCGTGGGCTACGATGCCTGGGGCGTTGATGATAAGGCCATGAGGGCGCAGCGCGACTTATGGTATAGTCAATGGAAACTGCAACTCAACCGGCAACAAATGCTGGCGCTGGGCGACCGGCTGATGGCCGCGGGCAAATACGAAGAAAGTATCATAGCTATAAACCTGCTGATACAACTGCAGAAGGACGACAAGTCGGATATTTTGTCCAGGGCGGGGGAGTGGCTCGAAAAGTTTGTTGTCAACTGGGCACAAACCGATTATATGGCGGGTGATGCGATTTCCCCCATACTGTTGGCCGATCCTGCAGCGGTGGACGAACTTTTGCCCTGGAGGAAATCTGCCTCGAAATGGCGGCGGCGTGCCGTGCCGGTGTCGCTCATCAAATTGATGAAACAAAGGGGCGAGCCGGAAAAAATGCTACTCATCATCGACCCCATGATGAACGATGCGGCCAGGGAGGTTCAGCAGGGGCTGGGGTGGTTTCTGCGCGAAGTATGGAAAAAACATCCCGACGCCGCGGAGCCTTTTCTATTGAAATGGAAGGATACTTGTGGCCGCCTCATAATACAATATGCCACGGAACGCATGGATGCCTCCCAAAAAATATTGTATAAAAAATCTGTCGGGCAGAAAGGAAGTACGATTAAAAAAAATAAATAGTTATGAACGAAATTATTTGTCCGAATTGTAAGAAAGTATTTAAAGTGGATGAAGCCGGCTTTGCCGAGATTCTGAAGCAGGTCAGGGATCATCAGTTTGAGGAAGAACTGAAAAACAGGCTGAACCTTGCCGAAAAAGAAAAAATCAACGCCGTGAAACTGGCGGAAGCCAACCTCCGGAATTCATTACAGGATGCCCTGGCACAGAAAGATAAAGAAATTATTGAGATGAAAGCCCGCAATGAGCGTGAGCTGACCAACAAATTAGCACAGAAGGAAGCCGAGATCGCACAGATGAAGTCAACAATAGAGAAGGCCGCCGTTGAGACTAAACTCACAATAACTCAGGCAGTCCAGAAAATAGAAAAAGAACGGGACGAGCTGGCCAACCTGGTGAAAAACAAGGAAACAGAAAAGGCGCTGCTTGAAAAATCCCTCACGGAAAAGTTTTCCTCGGCCCTCAAAACAAAAGACGATATCATCAAAATGAAGGATGAGGAGATAGCCCTGCGAAAAGATCTGAAAGTAAGGCTTTCCACAAAGATGATCGGCGAAACCCTCGAACAGCATTGTGAGACCGAGTTTAATAAACTTCGGGCTACGGGTTTCCAAAAAGCGTATTTCGAAAAAGACAACGATGCCAGGTCGGGGAGCAAAGGCGATTATATTTACAGGGAGACAGACGACACGGGCAACGAAATCATTTCGATCATGTTTGAAATGAAAAACGAAGGCGACGAAACGGCTACAAAAAAGAAGAATGAAGATTTTTTCAGAGAGTTGGACAAAGACCGCAACGAAAAAAAATGTGAATACGCCGTGCTGGTTACCTTACTCGAAGCCGAAAACGAGCTGTATAACGCGGGCATTGTTGATGTGTCGCACAAGTTCCCGAAGATGTATGTGGTGCGCCCCCAGTTTTTCATACCTATCATAACGCTGCTGCGCAATGCCGCCCTGAATTCCATGCGGTACAAAGCCGAGCTGGCCCTGGTGAAAAATCAAAATATTGATATCACGAATTTTGAAGAAAACATCAGGATTTTCAAGGAGGGGTTTGCAAGGAATTATGAACTGGCCAGCCGTAAATTTCAGACTGCCATTGAAGAAATTGATAAAACCATTGATCATCTGCAAAAGACCAAAGAAGCCTTATTGTCTTCGGAGAACAACCTGCGCCTGGCCAACAACAAGGCCGAGGACCTGACCATAAAAAAACTCACCCGCGGCAATCCTACCATGACGGCCAAGTTCGAAGAGTTGTCAAAAAAGCCCGGGAATGATTGAATCCTAATGTTGTGCATAATAATTTGAGTCAATAGCAGTATGAAAATATTATTTCATATTTTACTTGTTTTTACTTTCTTCTCTGCCAGTATGGCTCAAACAACTAGTAAGGATTATGTCTGCAGGAAAGAGACGAAAGAATTGTGGAGAGAGTTAGCAGATAGCGGAAGGTATCATGAAGCAATTAATATTTTGATGGACAGTATTCAGACCAGTAAACAGAAAAATAAAAAAAGCGCCTATTGGCACGTTGGCCAACTTTATGCGTGTAATAATGAATATGAGGTTGCCATTGAATATTTAAAAAAATCAACAAGTTTTATTGATAAAATTTTTGACAGAGAATGGCGGTTATATTATAAAGGAACCATTGCTTTTTTAAAAAGAGACAAGAAAAAGCTGAAGGTTTATAATGACAGGTTGTGGAAAAAGCATTCTGACTACTATTATTTCAATGCTTGTAAATTGAAAGCATTTTATGAAAATTTCGAGAAGCCTTATAGGTGGGTTTATGATATGCCTTGTAAATAAAAATTCTGTGCATACCCTGGGTAGGATATAGTTGTTGGCACAAGCCCTTCGCAACACGTGTATTCACCCTCTCCCAAAAATATACGTTAAATAATTTTTTCCTCTAACATTAATGTATATATTTGTCGGTGACATTTATAAGCTTTTTACTTGATAGCAAATGTTTACAAACGCTTACAAATGGATTTATTTAAAAAATTAAAACTCTGATATTTAATTATTTATAATTACAAAAACAGATTGCTGCTACGATAAAACTATAGTAAAAATAACAGTAATACGTAAGTACAAGAGTTGGCGTTCATTGTAAAAAGACAAAACAGACGACAGAATGAGAAAAGAATTTTTGCTGCATAAGGACAAAGAAAATGGAAACCCACCGCACATTCAGGCACATTTGGCTGCCCAAACGCACGGGCG
>JAGNBV010000042.1 GCA_018004645.1 Bacteroidales bacterium | reverse complement strand
TTTTGAGTATTAATATTTTCGATAAAGAGCCTCTAAATCTGCTATTTGCAAAACCCTCTTTACAATATTTCAAAGAACAAAATTATAACCAATTGATTTTATTTGATTTATAACGAAACGCTACTGTAAATTTATAATTTAAATGATTAAGAAAATGGAAACACAAAAAGAGATTAAAAACAAGTTAAAACTGATATTACCTTTTCTTGTACTTTTAATTTTTTTACAAAACGGGTTATATTCACAATATCAACAGGTTTATGATTTACGAACCGTTTACTTTATGACGCCCGTCAAAGACCAGGGAAATTGCGGCTCATGTTGGGCTTTTGCAACAATAGCCTCCATTGAATCGAACTGGAAAAAAACCGGCTATGGTACTTACATTTTATCAGAAGATAATGTGATTGATTGTCATTCTTTTGATGAAGCGCCTTGTTATGGAGGAAGTTTTTTTATGGCTCAAGCCCTTTTTTCAAGGCACGGCGGAACATTATTGAACAGCAGTGATGCCTACACCCCCACTATTCAGGATTGTCCGCTATCTCAGGCATTCCATCCCGCTCCGTCATCTTATAATGAAGAAATACGGTTTTTACCAAAGAACACCAACATTATTAAACAAGCATTGATAGATTATGGCGCTCTTGCCACTTCCATGTTTTTCAATATCGCAAATTATAATTCAGCAAAGTACAAGTATTATGATAATCAGTTGGACGCAACAGATTCGCTTTACCCTCATTGTGTTACACTGGCGGGATGGAACGACACTATGACATTTCAGGGCGCACCAGGTACTGGTGGATGGATAATAAAAGATTCATACGGAACAGCCTGGGCACAGGCGGGATACTTTTATGTTTCCTACTATGATGCCGGCATATTGTCTGAAACGGCATTTTTTCCAAACAGACAAGATGTCCCAATGTCAGTAAACAAATCCAATGTATATTTCCATGACACTTATGGGTGGGTTGATAATTTCGGTTTTGGATCAAATACAGCCTATGGTTTGGTCAAATATACCATTTCACCTTCAGGGAGTACCATTTCAGCCCAGCAGATCAAACGGATAGGAACTTATGCTGTGGAAGACAATACGACAATTACAATCAGCATTTATAAAAGTTTTTCTGCAGGTGTATTATCCGGCCTGGTTACAAGCCAGTCACTGACCTGCCCTTTTAAAGGCTTTTATAATCTTTCTTTCTCTTTGCCATCCGACTCAATCGGAACCGATGTTTATATTAAGACACAATATCAAACGCCTGCAGGAAAAAACAGCCCCGTACCGATAGAGAAATATGAAGCCAATCACACATCAGGAATTCAGCTTTCATCAAACTCGTGCTGGGTCAGCACCAACGGAACAACTTGGGTTCCAACAGGGCAAGGAAGCGGATATCCTTTTGATCTTTGTATAAAGATGTACACCGAAAATGCTCCAAAAGCAACGTTCAACGTGAATACTGACAGCATTTGCGTTGGCGGAAGCATTATATTCAATGACGTATCTGCCATGCCAAAAGACAGCGTCAGATGGCTGCTAAATGGCACATACCAGGGAAACATGCACGTAGAAAATATTATTTTCTATACAGCCGGGCAGCACCTTATAGAACTCGTTGTTTTTTCGGGCAGTAATAATGACACTACAGGCATAACAATTACAGTATTACCCTTGCCATCCACACCCTTGATAACACAGTTGAATGACAGCTTATTTTCATCATACGCATATGCCTATCAGTGGTACGATAACTCAGGAATTATTACAGGGGCAACAAATAATTACTATGTGCCTCTGCAGAGCGGAATTTATTATGTTTTGATCACAGACCAATACGGATGCAGCAATATGTCCAGTCCTTATAATTTTATTATCAACTATATCGGTAATGCTACAACAGAAGTCATAGAACTATACCCAAATCCCTTTGGGGACTACCTGAATATTAACTGTCAATCAATGCCTGCAACAGTCTTTATTTCTGATGTTTATGGGCAGATAGTCCTTCAGGCCACTTTATCATCATATAAATCGGCACTATACTTACCACATTTAAACCCGGGTATTTATTATTTGCAAATAAATACAACCGGAGGCAGAAAAGTTTTAAAAACATTGAAGTTGTAAATCGACGTCTTCCCTGTAGGTGCTTGTTATATTAAACTTCTTGAACCAAACTATAACGAGCCGGTGTGACAAGTTGACGGCAAATGTACATGTACTGTCCGAAAAACCTCGTCCACCTGCCAGCCCGGCACATGAACATCGGCAGTGTCGAGATGATTGACGGCACAAGGTTTTGTCAGCAAAATTTAATCTTTAATAAATTTTGATACCAATTTTTTATCAGCATAGTAAAGCTTAATAAAATAAACTCTGCTATTAAGCGATGATATTGTTAGTTCTGTTTTCGATTCGGTTAATGGTTGCTTTATAAACAACTGACCTTGTAAATTATACAAAGCAATTGATGCGTTTTTTGACAAATCCTGTAGCAATTGTTCAACGCTCATTGTCAAAATTTTATCCAAATGTTCTGCCAGTCTTTCATTGTCATGGTTTGTTCTTGCTCAGCCTGACGTTCCGTAAAATCCAAATACCCCGAAACTATTTGTCCGAGCGAACGAAACTCTCTTTCGTCTAGATAATTTTTTGCTGCCACTGCATCTTTGAGGCACGGACGACTGCCGGGGGAAAGTCATCAAAAAATATCCTATACGTTTGGGAGTTGAACCGAAACATTCACATTTCATGAGATTATATGTACTACAAACATTCCAAAGCCAGGCGGGCCATGCGGATACTGCTTACACGGCACCATATCCTGCTGCCAACGGCAATATCGAATTTTTCCAGGTCAGCACACTGCACGGCGTATTCTTTTCCGCTGCCATCGCGCACAAAGGGCTTGCGTGTTTCGGTTCCGCGCTCGTTGATATACGACTCGATACCGGCAAAAGAAAACTCATAGGTACCCCCTGTTTTGTATTCGGGATGAAGCGGTTCGAGGTAATGCCTGAATGGTGCCAGCTGCGACAGAAACTGCGCATAAACAATGCATCCCGCATGAAAGCCATAATGCTCAAAATACTTTTTTCGCAGATGGTGGGCATTGCCCTGTTCATCCCTGAGCACATAATATTCATCGCCTTCAGCAAGGGTAACAATCCCTTCAAGGATAAACTGATAGTATTTCCCTGTTTCATACACAGGAATATTACGGCTGAAATCAACAGGTGTGAGAAAAAGTTTTCCTTTTTTAATGCGGTCAACACGGCATCTTACCGTTTCGGAAGCAGCAAAAACACGGCCTGAGATATTAACATAAACTTCATTTTTGAAGCAGTCTTCCAGCACGAGCATCAACTCTCCTGCACCGGCGGAATTAACGATTTCCCTCACCCCTTTCACCGGAAAATCATACTCCTGGCCAACTTCATAGGCAGGATGCCGGGGTTCGAGATAAATTTTGCCGGAACAATTTATTTTGTCGATACTGCATTTTATCTTTTGTCCCGGAATAATCTTATAATGTATATAGTGCTTTTCTGCCAGCAAGTGTCTGGTCTGAAACGGACTGGCCATTACAAAATAGGTATCATCACCGGGCGGCATACTCTGGCGGCTGATCACCGTGAATTCATACTCCTGCCCTTCTTCAAAAAAGTATGGGGTAACGGAGGCCATTAACAAAAATACTTATGCTAAAAGCTGTTTTATCCTCGCCAGTAAAACTTTTTGTGCTTTTTCAACATCGGAGTCAGACACGGGAAGATTTTCGGCAAACAGCTTGTTATAACTTTTCAATTGTAACTTTCCAAGGTGGGTGATGATACTTTTTTTCACTTTATTATCGGCACCGACCAGGGCGCAATACAAGGTTTTCAGGTCAATATCTTTAACCAGCTTCGTCAGATCTGTTTTTTTCATCGTCAAAACATCTTTAAGGGTAACTTTGGTTGTTCCGGACGACTTGGTTTTGGTGGCAGGAGTCACAACTGTTTTGGCTGCCGAAGCTTTGTCGGCTGTTTTTGTTTTTTTAACGCCGGCGGCTCCGGTCGTTTTTTTAGCGGCTGTTTTTACACGGGCAACTTTTGTTTTTGCAGTTTTTTTAATAGTAGTTTTTTCCCGAGGTGCTTGCTGTTCCTGAACTTCAACACGGTTAACCAGGTGCATATCCTTTAGTCTGATGATAAAATCGCTGAGGATATTCATGAAGTTAATATAGGCTTCATAAGGTGAGTTAAAAGGATTAAAATATTTGTGAACATCGCCATCAGAGAACCATTTGGTGCACATATAATAGAAATGGTCGCTGGTTTGCAAGTATTTCCAGTCGAGCTGAATCTGCTGGTCGGGAGTGTTTTTCACCAAATATTCCAGGTCATAGAGTTTGTTGAAAGCATCGTTCTGCAGGTCGTTGCCGAGCCAGGCCGTGAGATCCCGTTCTTCGTCAGCCCATGAAATGGGATTCGGCACATATATGGCCGCCCGGGGTTGCAATTTTTCCGAGAGCTCAGCGGGTGTGTAAAAACCATAGTTTGACCGGGCAAACACTGTGGCAGGCAGGGTTTTCATAAATTCAAAGATACCGGTTTCGGGCCATTGGTGTTCGCCGAAAGTTTCGTAATCCATAAACAGGTTGATGGTTTCCTGGTCGGAATCAATTTCCTGAATCCAATTTACAAACTTTTCGGTGGTCAGGGGCCAGCCATTCCAGCTTTGTTGCGAAAACCTAAAAGCAATATCATCGCTCAGGCGGAAATTCTTCAGCAAAAGTTTTAGTTTTGGATTGATAGAGTTACAATACAGGTAGTTCGGACTTTTCCACCCCATAATATGTTTGGCGCCTTCGGTAAGCATCGTTCTGTAACCCATGTTGGCCACGGCAGCGCCAATAGTGTCGGAATAAATAAGCTCGGTATTGCGGAAAGTGGTCGGCTCTTGTTTAAAATACCGTTTCACCAATTCAACCTGTGATGATACCTGCCGGTTGAACTCTTCATCGCTTTTCAATGAGGATAAGGAATGTGAAAAGGTTTCTGCCAGGAATTCCACACAACCGGTCTCGGCAAGTTTTATATAACTTTCCAGCACATCGGGAGCGTAACGTTCAAACTGATCGATGACGGTTCCCGACAAAGAAAAACTCACTTTAAAGGCCGAACCATACTCTTTGATAAGATCAAGCAGCAGGTTGTTCATCGGCAGATAACATTTATCCGCAATCCGTCGCATTATATAGCGGTTGCGGTATTCATCAAAATAAAAATGGTTTGCGCCTATATCGAAAAAACGGTATGTTTTCAGACGAAATGGCTGATGAACCTGGAAATAAAAACAAATAGATCTCATTATCGTATAGGTTAATTTTTAAATATTACTTTATTGTACACATCCCTGATTTTGCTGGAAGCGCTTTCCCATTTGAGGTTCTCTACCTCTTCCTTGCCGTACTTGCGGAACATCACCGACAGGGCATCATAGTGCAGCAGGCCATAGATGGCGTCGGCCATCGCATCAATATCCCAGAAATCAATTTTGAGGGCATATTTCAACACCTCCGAGACTCCCGACTGTTTTGAGATAACCACGGGGACGTTGGAGCGCATGGCCTCGAGGGGAGAGATGCCAAAAGGTTCGGACACGGAAGGCATCACATACACATCGCTCAGCAAAAACATTTTATCGACCTCGGCGCCTTGTAAAAACCCGGTGAAATGAAAATGGGTGGAGATGCCCAGTTGGGCTACCCGCAGTATCATCCGGTTGAGCATATCCCCTGAACCGGCCATGACAAAGCGCACATTTTTATCTTTATCCAGCACCCGTTTGGCTGCTTCCACGAAATAATCAGGGCCTTTCTGAAACGTGATCCGGCCCAGAAAAGTAACCACTTTTTCTTTCACATTTCTTTCAATCACCAGGTCGCTGTCTCCTGTATTGTGTTCCACAGCGTTATGAACAGTAAACACCTTATCGGGATTTATCCCATATTTGTTGATTACAATATCGCGGGTAAAATTGCTGACCGTGATGACGGCGTCGGCGATCTCCATGCCCTTGCGTTCAATATCATATACATTCTGGTTGATATGATCGCCCGAACGGTCAAATTCGGTAGCATGCATGTGCACCACCAGGGGCTTGCCGCTGATTTTTTTGGCTGCAATGCCGGCTGGATAGGTCAGCCAGTCGTGGGCATGAATAACATCAAACTGTTGCGAACCGGCAAGAGTGGATGCCACCAACGCATAACGGGTAACTTCCTCCATGAGGTTTTTGCCGTATTTGCCAGAGAATGTGTATTGTTGGGAAAACACGCTGCTGTGCTCCTCGGTTTTGTCAATAGTGTTCACAGCAGTCATTTTTTGAAATTCCTCTTCACCGACATAAGGAATGAGGTTGGAGCCAATTTCAATATAAGTAAGTTGTTTCCAGTATTCCTGGTACATTTTATTGGTAAAGTCAATACGCACATCACTGGCATTGATGAGCCTTACGGCTTGCTGATCTTCGTCGCCATAGGACTTGGGAACCACAAACAGCACTTCCACACCATTTTTGAGCAGTCCTTTGGTCAGCCCGAAACAGGCAGTACCGAGGCCTCCGGTGATATGAGGGGGAAATTCCCAGCCAAACATTAATACTTTCATTTTATCTTATCAATTTTTTATAGTCTGCTGACTGCCACAGGCTGTCAGTAAAATTTTACTAAATCATTTTACGCTACTGTATTTTTCAATCAGGTAGTCAATTCGTAACAATTCAGCCACACTCCAGGCCTGCGAAGGCGCACCACCGGGCAAATAAGGCGGGTCGCCGTCGTACAATTCGGAAATAGTGCCAATACCATGTTCCATCATGACCGGCTCAAAACTTTCATACAACTGCTTGATATGTGGCAAGCCATAGTTGGGATGAATTTTCAGATACGCTTCAGCATAGTGACCAAGCAACCAGGGCCAGGCAATACCCTGATGATAAGCGGCATCTCTTTCGTGAATGCCGCCTTTATAAATGCCTTTATAATCGGGCGACTTGGGCGACAACGTACGAATACCGCGCCGTGTCAGCAATTCGCGTTCGGTGATTTCAAGAATCAGTTCGCGTATCTGTTCGCTGACAGGGCTATAAGGCAGCGAAGCAGCCAACAACTGGTTGGGCCGTACCGACCAGTCTTTATAATCGCCGTTTACATAATCGCAGAGGTAGCCTTTATCTTTGTTCCAGAAAGTACCTTTGAAAGCGGCCGGAATTTTACATGCGATTTCATCCCATTCTTTGGCAAAATCCTGATCACCAGCCAGTTTTGCCACCTCGATGGCAAACTTCACGGCATTGTACCACAAGGCATTGATTTCAACAGCCAGGCCAATGCGGGGCGTAACCGGTTTGCCATCCACTATGGCATCCATCCAGGTGAGCGCTTTTCCTTCTATGCCGGCATAAATCAGGCCGTTGTCCTGCATTTTAATGTTATATTCACAGCCATTCCGGTATGCATTAAGAATGAGTTTCATTTTTTCGCCGTACTCCTTCCATATCATGGATTGCGTGCCCGTATAAATAGCATATTGCTGCAAGGCCCAAAAAAACCACAAGGGCGCATCCACAGAATTGTAGGCAGAATTCTGGCCGCATCCTACGTTGGGCAACAGTCCGCCTTTTAATTCGGCAATCATATTATCGATGATGGCCTTGCATTTTTCAGGGTCATTAATAGCTAAAGTCAGGCCCGGCAATGCAATAAAGGTGTCTCTTCCCCAACGGCCAAACCATGGATAGCCGGCAATTATCTCCACTTTGTTGTTTCGGGTAACAAAAAATTGTAATCCGGAATTTATCAGGCAGTTTTTGTAATTATCCCTGGGAATTCTTTTTTTTGTTTCGGAAGAATAAATCTGTTTGAGTTTGGAGCCATCTATTTCGTTCAGCCCGGCAGTAAATACCACACTTTCACCTTTGCTCATAGGCAGTTCAAAATAACCAGGTACAAAAACATCTTCCTGGTAGTCGTATCCACGTTCTTTTTCTTCAACATATTCAATGTTGTAGTTCCAGTGAGGAACGTGGGTATATTGAATTTTTTTCGAACATTGCAGGAATAAAGTCGAGTATCCCGGATACATCCTTATTTTTATACCGTTTTCAACCGGTTCGGCATGCGTATCGGCATTAGGGTTGGCCTTGGTTAAGGCATGAATATTCCGGAAAGCCAAAAAAGGCTGCAAGCGGATAACTGTTGGTGAATGAGCATCTTCGAGGGTATATTTGATCAATAGGCGGTCGCTCTCAATACAAAACATGATTTCTTTAGTAAATATCACACCGCCAACACGATACGTAAATTTTGGCATAGGCTCCATCTCAAGACCGCTGATATACTTATGCCCTTTGGGATTTAATACACCATCAGGATAGCAGTGAATACCCATGTGAAACTCTTCATTTTGCTGAATAATTGTTTCATCAATGGTAGAAAGCAATACATGATTTCCCCCGTCAATATCGGGTTGCGGCACTATAAACAATCCATGATACTTGCGCGTGTTACACCCGATGATGGTTGATGTAGCAAAGGCACCGGCCCTGTTTGTCCGGATAAATTCTCTTTTTAATGCAAAGCGCAGGTTAACAAGTTGTTCTTTATCAAATTTTATATAACTCATTGTGTTAATGAAAAATAATCAATTTTTGTATAATTTTTTGCAAAGGTACTTATTTTTAACCAATTAAAGCAATATTTTATTAAGGTGCTATCCTCAGCTGGTTTTCACGATCGTTACTTAGCTGGCACTAAGAAATATAGTTCTAAAATGTAAATACTAAAATTTCCAAAAAATATAAAACACTCAAATTTGGCAAACGAATGTCTTCATAGAGATTTGAAACCGTTTACGAAAAACTATTTATTTTTTGATCAGAACTATACATGTCGCCGGTTTTGCCGATAGAAACATAATCTTTGTACAAATTATAAATAGACTATCCCTCCTTACCTGGAAAAAAACCGCAAATCTGATTAAAGCAGCTACGGCAGCACAAACTTTCTGTAAGTATAATTTCCGGGTCGCGAAGTTTATATTTCAAGGCTATATTTATCAATCAGATATCCAATCCACAATAATGCAGCGACACTCCATGCCTGCGATGGTGTGCCACCCGGTGAATGCGGAGGGTCTCCATCATACACCTCTGAAATTGAAGCGATGCCATGTTCCCTCATTACTGACTCAAAATCATTAAACAGCGATTGGATATGGGCCAAACCACTTTTTCCATTTATTTTAAGATAAGCCTCTGCATAATGACTGAGCAACCAGGGCCATACCGTTCCCTGATGGTAGGCAGCATCCAGTTGGGTTATACCACCCTGATATTTGCCAATGTATCGATCAGATTTCGGTGATAACGTTCGGAGTCCTCTTCGCGTAAGTAATTCCGTTTGTACCACATCAACAACATGTTTTCTGATTAGCCCGCTGACAGGGCTATATGGAAGCGATGCTGCTATAAGCTGATTAGGTCTTACCGACCAATCCTTATAATCGCCATCAACATAATCACATAAATATTCTTTTTTATCATCCCAGAAAGTTTCCGTAAATGCTGAAGGTATTTTACCGGCAATCTCCGACCATTCATTTACGAAAGCATCATCGCCAGCCAGCTTTGCCACTTCAACAGAAAACATAATAGCATTGTACCAAAGTGCATTAATTTCCACATTCATCCCTGGCCGTGAAGTTACCGGATGTCCGTTTACTAAGGCATTCATCCATGTAAGGGCAAGGTCTTTTCCACCTGCATATATCAGCCCGTTGTCCATCATTTTTATGTTGAACGCACCATAATTGCGGAATCCATTTAGAATGGTTCTCATTTTGCTTCCGTATTCTTTCCAGATACGTGCCTGCTTTTTAGTAAAAATAGCATATTGCTGTAAAGCCCAGAAAAACCATAAAGGAGCATCAACCGAATTGTAAACTGCATTTTCTCCTTTACCTACATTGGGGAACAAGCAATCTTTTAACTCAAGAAGCAAATTGTCAATTACGGCTTTACATTTCCGGGGTTCATTCATGGTAAGGGTAAGCCCCGGGAGAGAAATAAATGTATCCCTGCCCCATCGGCCGAACCAGGGAAAGCCAGCCATAAGTTCTAATTTCTTATTTCTTTGAACAAAATACTGCATCGCAGATTTGATCAGACAATTTTTATAGCTATCGGCCGGAACCCTTTTTTTTATTTCACCATTGAATGATCGTTTTAGTGAAGCTGGTTCCACCTCGTCGAGACCAGCAGAAAAGACCAGGCTCTCCCCTTTTTTCATCCGTACTTCAAAAAATCCCGGAGTGTACAGGTCTTCCCTGAAATCATATGCCCGTTCGGCTTCTTCGAGGTATTCAAAATCATAATACCAGAGAGGCACATGTGCATATTCTGCATCTTTGGAAAACTGCAGATGCAGGTAAGAGTAACCAGGATACATTTTTACCTTTATTCCATTTTTGATTTTTTCATAATGTGTATCTGCATTCAAATTGGCTTTTGTCAGTACATGTAAATTACGGAAAGCCAGAAAAGGTTTAAACATAAGAACTATCGGGGAATGGGCTTCAACCAATGTATACCGTATCATCAGGCGATCGCTGCCTATAGAAAACAACAATTCTTTGGTCAATATTACCTTCCCTGCATGATAACAAAATTTCAGTGCAGGGCCCATCTCAACAAATGATAAGTAATTGTGCCCTTTGGGATGAAAAACATCCTGGCGATAACGGTGGATACCCAGGCAAAATCTTTCATTATTTTGAATAATAGTTTCATCTAAAGATGATAACAAAAGATAATTTCCTCCGTCAAAATTTGGTTGAGGCACAATCAACAAGCCGTGATATTTGCGCGTATTGCATCCTGCAATGGTTGATGTTGCAAATGATCCAGCCCTGTTGGAACAAACATATTCCCTTTTTAAAGCGTATTTTAAATTTACCAAATGCCGCTTGTCAAATTTTATATAACTCATTAGTCTAACTGTAATATTTATTCGACAAGGAAATTATCAAGAAACTAGGTTTCTAAAATACGACTTAAAATGATAAAATACAAATATTTTATATTTTTTTAACAATTTAATGATGTGTTAAGCTTTTTTCTTTCATACATCAAAAAAAAATAATCGCTCTTTTCTGTTTGCCATGAATAGTAAAATAATAATAATTTACTTTTGCGAAACAATATCAACAAAATGACGTTTTTAAGAAAAAAATGATGAAAAGAATTGTTTTAGCATCTTTATTTGCCGGATTCATTACTATCACCTTTCTTTTGAGTTCATGTAAAAAAGATACGCAAATAAATGATGATCCTTCTATAACGCTTACGCTCTCAACCGAGTCGATATTGTTCGACACCGTTTTTTCGACGGTTGGATCCACTACCAGTATGTGTTACGTCAAAAATCCCACCGACGACAATATTGTGATTTCTTCCATACGTCTGGCCAATGGTGATGCCTCACAGTTTTCGATGAATGTGGATGGCGTTCCTGCTCAAAACCTTAGTGATGTTGAGATTGGCCCGAACGACAGTATTTTTATTTTTGTAAAAGTAACCGTTGACCCTCAAAACAGCAACTCTCCAATGGTGATAAGAGATTCGATTATTTTTGAACTCAATGGCAACGTACAGGACATCGACCTTACGGCCTGGGGCCAGGATGCTCATTACATTGTTGCCGATAAAACGCTGGGGGGCTCCCTTCGTTATAAAATTGTAGCCGGAGAAAATGAAAATATCACCTGGACAAACGATAAACCTTACCTGATTTACGGTTATGCTGTAGTTGATTCAACCGGGAAACTAAATATAGAACCCGGCTGCAGACTCCATTTTTACAACAATTCGGGTATGTGGGTTTATAAATATGGCACCTTAAAAGTAAACGGCACCATCGACCAACCGGTGACCTTCGAGGGCAGCCGCCTCGAAGCCGCATACAAGGATTTACCGGGCCAGTGGGACAGAATCTGGATCAATGAAGGAAGTAACGACAACATAATCAACTATGCCGTCATCAAGAACGGTTTTATAGGCATACAGGCCGAAACCATGAGCAGCGCCGGAAGCAGCCGTCTTATACTAAAAAATACTGTTGTGAAAAACATGACCGGCATCGGCTTGCTTTCGCGATACTACAGGATCATCAGCGGCAACTGTGTCTTTGCCAACTGCGGGGGCTATGCCGTAGCACTTACCACGGGTGGCAACTACGACTTCAGGCATTGTACCCTGGGCAACTACTACAGTTACTCTTCGCGCCAGACACCGTCGCTGCTGATTACCAATTATTACCTGGCCGGCGCTTATACCTATACCGGAGATCTTGACTCGGCCTATTTTGGCAACTGCATCATTTATGGCTCAAACGCAGAAGAACTGGAAACTGACAGTGTAGAAGACGCTGCATTCAACTATAAATTTGAATACTGCCTGCTGAAAAGCACCAATTATTCGTCGGACAGCCGGCTGGTAAATTGTATTTTTAATCAGGATGCGCTATTTAAGGATTACAACAACAACGACTACACGCTAAGTCCCGGATCTGCAGCGATAGATGCGGCTAATATCAACCTGATTTATTTCCCGGTGATAGATTTGGTTTACGATATCAAAGGCCGCAACCGCACGCTGAATCCACCGCCAGATATGGGAGCTTATGATTACATACCCTGATATTATGTTGTCAGCCGTTAACTTTTTAAAATAAAAAATCTCCTGACAAATAATGGTTTTTGATAAGACAAAGATTAATACCACTATTCAGATAATACTTCTGCTGGTGCTGATATACCTTGTTGTGTTTGTGAAGCTGGGAGCTTTTCACATGCGCTTATGGGACGAATCAATGTTTGCCGTAAACACTTATGAAATGATTAATAACGGCAATTATTTCGCAAACTATTTCGATGGCCACCCCGATATCTGTAATACAAAACCTGTTTTGACTCTCTGGGCACAGATTGCATGCGTAAAATTGCTCGGATATAATGAATTGGCAGTACGTTTGCCTTCCGCTATTGCCGCAGCGCTGACCATATTACTGGTATTTGTATTTCTGTACAGGAATTACAGCGCTATATGGGCCTGGGCTGCTGCCCTTATTTTAATTACCTCGCAGGGTTTTATCGGATATCACACAGCCCGTACCGCCGAAGCCGACTCTTTGCTGACGTTTTTTCTTTTGCTCTCTAACCTGGCCTTGCTAAGGTTTATAAATAGTCAGAAGCAGCAATATGTCTTGATTTTCTTGTTATTTCTCGCGCTTTCCTTTGCAACAAAAATGGTGGCTGCCTTGTTATTTATTCCTTCCATACTAATCATCCTGATAATTTACAAGCAGCTTAAGAATTTTGTGCTGAACCCATATTTTTTTGCCGGCATACTGGTTTTTCTATTATTGAATATTTCGTTCATGATACTTCGCCATCATGAGAATCCGGATTATTTCAGTAACTTTTTTAGCAGGGATGTCGGCAGGGTGCTCCAAGTAACAGATGGCTTTAGCGGAGATTTTAATTTTTATCTGGACAACCTGCTGAACAGGCGCCTTACCACATGGTTTGCTCTGTTAATGATAGGATTTGTTATGACATTTATCACCAGAAAAGAAAAAGAGAGAAAACTAATGATTATGCTATCCATACTGGCATCGGGGTATCTTATCATAATTTCGTCTGCTGCCACCAAGGTCGAATGGTATGATATGCCATTATATCCATATCTGGCTATCATCGCTGCTTTCCCTGTGTTTTCGCTGTTACAATGGTTTTCGGACAGTCAGAAATCACATAAGCTTATAAAATCGATAATAATCATTTTTGCCGTTTTTTCATTCCCGTACTACATGATGTTCCGCAGTTCTCAGGCCAATTCACTAAATGGTTATGAAAAAATGAACGAAGCTTCCGAACGTTTTTTATTCAAAAAGAGTGAGCAAAACATGGATTTGAATGGGATTAAGGTGTACCACGCCGGATACCATGGATCATTGCTTTTTTACAAGTATAAACTTCAGGAATCGGGCCAACAAATCAATATTGTCAGAACTGCCGATTTCAATCTTTTTGACAAAGTACTGGTTTCCAACGACAGCCTGAAAACTATTGTAAAAAACAACTATCAGTATCAAATAATTGATACGTATGATAATGCTGAACTTATTGAAATCAAGAGCAAAGCCGATACTGTAAAAAACCAGGAATAGTTATTTCAGTACTTCCGCCATCTTTGCGCCAATGTTGGCAGGTGATTCCACCACATAAACACCGGCATTCCTCAAAGCAGTTTTTTTTGCCTCAGCGGTATCGTCTTTACCGCCGATGATAGCTCCTGCATGCCCCATGGTCCTGCCCTTAGGCGCTGTTGCACCGGCAATAAACCCCACTATGGGTTTAGTGCCGTAATCTTTAATCCAGGCAGCGGCTTCGGCTTCCATGCTACCACCAATTTCGCCAATGATTACAATACCCCTGGTGGCATCGTCCTGCATAAAGAGTTTAACAGCATCCAACATGGAGGTGCCTATAATGGGGTCACCGCCAATACCTATTCCGGATGACTGTCCCAGTCCGCTTTTGGTAATCTGGTCAACAGCTTCATAAGCAAGTGTCCCCGAACGGGAAATGATGCCAATGCACCCGGGTTTATGGATAAAACCAGGCATAATGCCTACTTTGGTTTCGCCGGGTGTAATAATTCCCGGGCAATTAGGGCCAATGAGCCGGCTGGTTTTATCTGAAAGATAATGTTTAACTTTTACCATATCCTGCACTGGGATACCCTCGGTAATACACACTATTACTCCGATACCTGCATCGGCGGCTTCCATGATGGCATCTGCCGCAAATGTAGAAGGAACAAATATTATTGAAACGTTGGCTCCCACTTCATTAACAGCATCGGATACCATATTAAACACCGGCAGACCAAGGTGCGATTGTCCTCCTTTGCCGGGAGTGACGCCTCCCACCACATGGGTGCCGTATTCTATCATCTGCGTCGCATGAAAAGTGCCTTCGCTGCCGGTGAAACCCTGCACAACGACTCTCGAAAATTTATTTACCAATATGCTCATTTTCCATGGGTGTTTATATCCCAAAAATAATCATTAATTTTCAGCAAATAAATAAAATTTTCATTTTTTATTATCATTTTTATTTGACAATTTTTCCGGAAAGGTGCAACTGAAAATTTGGAAAATTATAGTATCTTTATGCAGTAAAAAAATAAAAAACCATATTATGAAAAAAGCCATTCTGCCATTTTTGCTAATTATGTTTGCTTCATCATTATTTTCATTCAGCCAAAAGGAAACCACCGAATTCCGCCTGTCACTGCGCGACGGCAGCATTATGACGGGGACCGCCTCCATCAGCAATATATCGCTGCTTACTCAATGGGGAAAATTAGAGATTCCTGTAAAAAATATCAGTCAGATATTTTTTGGCATATCGCCCGATAACAGTCAGAAAGAAAAAATCAAGTCACTGGTTACCGACCTTAACAACCTGACAGAAGATATTCGTAAAAAAGCTTACGAAACGCTGGTAGCAATGAGTATAAACTGCATTCCGGTATTGGAAGAGGTTATCAATTCCGAAAGTTACATCCCTCCTGTCAACACGGACTATACGGCCGAACTGGCGCTCGCCGAAATGAAGTCAACGCACAACTATGACCAATCTGCAGTGGCCGAAGACATCATAGTTACAGACAATGCTTACCGGATAGGCGGCACCTATAACGTAAAATCCATTGCCCTGAAGACGCAATACGGCAATCTGGAAATACCCCGTGATAAAATTACCAACATCGATGTGTTTTACAAAGGAGGCGACATGGCCGAGTCGTCATTCACGCTTATGGCCAACAAGCATATTAGTGGCAACACCAGCGGAGGATGGCTAAAAACCAGCATGTATGTTAAAAGCGGCCAAAAACTAAGCATTACGGCTTCAGGAGAAATCACCCTAGCCAGTTTGTCGGGATATAAGTACAAACCCGATGGAAAATCTACCAGTACAGGAAATGTTGACTACGACTATGAGGGTGATTATGCTGTGGCAGCAACCACCTACCCTACTTATGGCAATGTTGTCTTCAAGATAGGTGAAAATGGCACCATGGTAAAAGCCGGATCGTCATACAAAGGCACTGCTCCGGCAACCGGTATTTTGTACCTGTCAATATACGAAACAGTTTACAACGCTGCCAATACAGGATCATACTTTGTAAAAGTAAAGCTGAATTAGCAGGGACTCTGTGGTAATGAATAAAAACTTTGTGCGGAAAGAATGCTGATACGGATTCTGTAATAGAAGTTCAATAGTACATTCGCGTGTCAAACTCCATTAGCTACTCTATTGCATAACAATTATACCGATTGGAAATTTGGTATTACTAAATCCGGATTTCGCTTTGGAATCATTTGGATTAAGCAATGCTATAAGTCTCACAGGCTGATAAAATTCCTTATCTGATCGATAAAGTACAGGGCCACGGCAGGTTTTATTGCAATAGTAAATAACACCCCAAACACAGCGCCCCAGAAATGGGCATCGTGTCCTATGTTGTCACCGCCTCTTTTGCTCATATAGACAGAATAAATCAGGTACAATATACCGAAAATAAATGCAGGAATTCCTATGGGTATGGGAAATATCATGATTTTTCCTATAGGATAAAACAAGATACTGGCAAATAATACTGCCGAGGTAGCCCCTGAAGCACCAACAGCATTATAATAAGGATTATCTTTATATTTTCCGTATGAGGGCAGTGACGATATCAGGATGGCTCCTACATAAAGTATAATAAAATAATAATAACCTTTTATACCAAAAAGGCCAGCATAATTGTCGACCACCACCTGGCCAAACAGATATAACACCCACATATTTATGAGCAAATGCATCCATCCGGCATGGACAAAGGCATGGGTGAAAAGACGGTACCATTGTCTGGAATGCAAAATCAGGTAGGGACTGAATTTTAAACGGTAAAACAAGTCCTTATTGTACATAGCCATGATGGATACAAGCGCAGTGATTGCTATGATGGCAAGAATCATGGTTTATGGTTTTTAAAAATAAACTTTACGGTAGCCCCCCTGTGAAAAAAACTTCCAAAAAAATTACTCACAACAAATACGGGAAAACTAAGAATAAAAAAACATTTTTGAATAAACACATTTATCGGGCCATATTCGGATGCATATTGCAGGTTTCCTTTTAGCCTTTCATATAACACTTCGCGTTTTGCGCAAAAAAGGTTCAAAATACTTTGAATCCAACCATAAGGATTTTGCTCGATAGAAAAATACTGTGATGACACCAAAGAAAACTCCATATTTTTCATTATGCTGATAAAATCTTTTGGTTTAAAAAACAGAAGGTGGCGCGGTGGATCCAGATGAAACCATTTTCCTTTAAAGAACAAGGCCTGAAAGCTACCCATATTAGGAAAAGAAATTATTAAAATGCCTCCCGGCTTTAGGATTTTCCTTATAATTTCCAGTGTTTTTCGGGGTTCGGTAAGATGCTCAAACACGTGAAACAAGGTGATGGCATCAAAAAAATTTTCCTGAAAATCACCTTCCTGCAGCGCGCTTGTCTGAAGGTGGATACCCACTTTTGCCTTAGCCCTTTGTGCAGCTTTTTCGTCCCTTTCAATACCATATAACTCATAATCACCATAAGAACGGACATAGCATAAAAAATCGCCGTTACCACAACCAATATCGAGTATTCGCGCATGTTTGGGCACCAGGCTCACCACCTTACCTGCCCGCCGGCGGCGAAAATAATCGGCTGCCTGTTCGACCAAAGGAAAGATAAATTTCTGCTTAGTAGGGCCATAATAGGTTTTGTCATAGGCCACTTTCATCATTGCTTCAGTTGGTAAAGGAAACAGGAAAACTGCACTGCAGTCTGCACAGCTTCTTAACTGATAGTCATTGCCAAAAATATCCGTTGCGTCGAAATAGAATGTGCTGTTGGCCGATCCGCAATAAATGCATGAAGAAATGGGAATTTCAGGATTTGGCATCAGTAGATTTTTCAAAGATTTTGAACTTTCCAAGATGCATTTTCTGAAGCCGGTATTTTACCGAAGTATTTAAAACCCCCAGGCCATATTTTGTACTTCTTCTGAAATTTATTGATGAAGCATCAGTAAAATATTTTGTCGGGCAAGTAACTTCTGCTATTTCATATCCGGCAAAAAATATTTGTGCCAACATCTGATTGTCAAACACAAAATCATCCGAATTAGCATGATAATCAATACATTCCAGTACCTCCCGGGAAAAAGCTCTATAACCTGTATGATATTCGGATAGTTTTTGGCCCATAACGGTGTTCTGAAAGAAAGTCAACATCCGGTTAAACATGTACTTATAAAAAGGCATTCCTCCTCTTAAGGCCCCCATACCTAATATCCGGGAGCCTAACACCACCGGATATAAGCCATTAGCAATGATGTATACTATTGAGGGAATGAGCTTCGGAGTGTACTGATAATCGGGATGAACCATCACCACAATATCTGCACCCAGTTTTAGGGCATAGTCGTAACAGCTTTTCTGATTACCGCCATAGCCGGTATTTTTTTCGTGCCGGATAACATGCTTGATCCCAATTTCATGAGCCTTGTCTACAGTTTTGTCTTTGCTGGCATCATCCACCACAATAACGTCATCAACGATGTCCATAGGGATTTCGCGATATGTCGTTTCCAGGGTTTTCTCTGCATTGTATGCAGGCATAACCACAATAACTTTTTTTCCTGATATCATGCGTGCAAAAATAGCATAATGAATTGGAATTTTAGTTTATGACTTTATTTTTTTTATATTCCCAAAAAAATTAACTTTGTATAAATCAAACAAACAGCCATGAGCCTAAAACACACCTTCAACCAGAACGACACTATTTGCGCGGTATCTACTCCTGCAGGTGTCGGAGCAATTGCCATAGTGCGTATCACTGGAAAAAAAACTGCTGACATCTTAGGAAAATTATTTATTCCTCAAAAAAAAATATCACTGAAAAAGTTGCCGGTCAGGACATTGCACTATGGAATGTTGGTTTATAAAAGCGAAACCATTGATGAGGTGCTGGTAAGCAGGTTCAATGCGCCGCACTCCTACACCGGTGAAGATATGGCAGAGATTAACTGCCATGGATCCCTGTATATTCAGAAAAGAATTATGGAAGCTTTGCTTTCGTCGGGAGCCAGGCTGGCTACGGCCGGCGAATTTACACTCAGGGCTTTTATGAACGGCAAATTGGACCTGACACAGGCAGAAGCCCTTGGCGACCTGATTTCTTCCACTTCAAAAAATGCCCACGACCTTGCCCTGAACCAGATGCGGGGAGGATTTTCCGATAAGATAAAACAACTGCGCGAGAAACTAGTTGGTTTTGCTGCTTTGATAGAACTCGAACTTGATTTCAGCGAAGAAGATGTGGAGTTTGCCAATCGGAAGGATTTTCAACAACTGGTGTCCGATATCAAAAAAGAAGTTCAAACACTTGTCGAATCATTTTCGCAAGGCAACGTCTTAAAAAATGGCATTCCGGTTGCTATCATCGGGAAACCCAATGTTGGAAAATCTACCTTGCTCAATGCCCTGTTAAACGAAGAAAGGGCAATAGTTTCAGAAATACCTGGCACCACTCGCGACACCATTGAAGACACCCTGACCATACAGGGCATAACATTCAGATTTATTGATACGGCTGGCCTGAGGGTGTCTTCCGACGAAATAGAACAACTGGGCATCGAAAGAACCTATCAAAAGATCAACCAGGCACAGGTTATATTATACGTTATCGACATATCGCAAACCACTGTTGACGACATCAAAAGAGACCTGGCCGATTTCAACGAACGTATTCCAAGCACCGAAAAGAAGTTTATTGTGGTTGCCAACAAGATAGACCAATTGGTAAAAACCCCCGTGAAGTTTCGTGAACTGGTTGAACTGGAAACAATTTTTGTTTCAGCCAAACGTAAAGAAAATATTAACCAGATTACAGACTCCTTGCTTCAATCAGTGAAAAAAGCCGACTACGGTGATTATGCAATTGTTTCCAACATCAGGCACTATGAGGCGCTGACAAAAGTTTTTGCGGCTCTGGAGAGCATCGAAACAGGCCTGCAAAGCCAGGTACCCACCGATTTGCTTACAACAGATATCAGAACCTCATTGCATTTTCTGGGAGAGATTACGGGAGAGATTACTACAGATGATATTTTGGGAGAGATTTTCGGGAAGTTCTGTATCGGCAAATAAGCCCCTCAAAGCAATACATAGTAAATCTTAGAAAAACAAAGTCAATTGACTATCTGTCAGTATTTTATAACTGTCGGATTCTTAGTTTTGTTCCTGCTATTTCCTGCCATTTTTAGTGTCAGATTGTACCCGGTTTGGCACACGGCCCACCTTTTGAAGCATGAGGTACAAATAATTTTTGGTTAAGGGTCCGTAACCGCTCATCCTGCACCATCCTGCACCACGGTCACACAACCTGCACCATATAAAAGAGGTACAAATGACAGCTTCAAACATTCCATATCCAAAGGTTTGCAGGTATTGCAACAAGCAATTTATTGCAAGAAAATCCACTACAAAATTTTGTAGCCATGCTTGTGCCAGCAGATCCTATAAAGTTGAGCGCAGACTTGAAAAAGCAGAAGAAGTAAAAGCCGAAACACTTAAAGTCTTAAATGCTGACATTGATGAGATAAAGTCAAAAGCCTTTCTAAGCATTCAGGATACGGCTTTGCTGCTTGGAATCAGCAGGTGGTCTGTCAACAGATTAGTTAAAAACAAAACCATCAAATCTTGCAAACTTGGCGGTAGAAGAATAATAAGCAGAGAATCAATCCAACAAATTTTTAATCTATAACATTATGAAAGTAACATTAAGAGAAAAAAAACTCAAAACCGGCAAGAACAGTCTGTACCTGGACTTCTGGCCACCAATCATTAATCCTGAAACAGGAAAACCAACCCGACGGGAATTTCTGGGTATCCATGTATTCGATAAGCCCAGAGACCTACCGGAAAAGGAATACAATAAAGAAAGTTTACAGCTTTCGAAAAGCATCTGCCTGGAACGGCAACTTGATCTGAACTCAGGCAGATTCGGTATTCAGCGAAGGGCCGGAAAGAATCAGGACTTCATTGCCTATTTTGAAGTACAGATGAATAAACGACCTGATGAGGGTTCTAATAAGGACAACTGGTACAGTGCATGGAAAATATTTGCACGATACACCAATAACCGTTGCACGTTTGGGATGCTGACAGAAAGATTTGTCTCTGATTACATGAACTATCTGATGAAGGATGCCAAATGTTTCAACTCACTTACACGGAAAATAAGCGAGAATACTGCTTACTCCTATTTTAATAAGTTCAAGGCCTGCCTGAATGAAGCAGTACACGAAGGATTGCTTCCGGATAATCCGATCCATAGAATCAAGTCGATGAAACAACCGGAAACTTACAGGGAGTTTCTTACTCTTGAGGAATTACAGAAACTTGCTAAAACACCTTGCGAGCATGATGTATTGAAAAGGGCCGCACTATTTTCAGCACTCACAGGTATGCGTTTCGGTGATATCTATGTTCTGAAATGGAAACAGATTCAGCATTCTTTAAATAACGGCTACTTTATCCGGTTCACCCAACGTAAAACAAAAGGAATGGAAGTCCTTCCGATCACCGAAGAAGCATACTCGCTTTGCGGAATTAAAGATGATTCGGAAAGCAAGGTTTTCTCTGGTCTGCGCTACTCTGCCACACTTAACCAGGTATTGCTTCGCTGGATACTGTCGGCAGGGATAAGCAAAAAAGTAACCTTTCATTGTTTCCGGCATACTTTCGCCACGCTGCAATTGTCAATGGGTACAGATATTTATACTGTATCGAAGCTTCTCGGACATAAAGATATTTCTACCACACAGATTTACGCAAAAGTAATTGATCGGACGAAAAACGATGCAGTTCAAAGAATACATATCGGTCTTGACAGTGAAAATATGTCATAATAACGCAAAATGTCATGTAAGCAAAACAATGAAAAACAAAGAAAAAGGAAGAAGGAAAATGAACCAAAAAAGCCAATTGATGGCAAATACAGTCAAACGAAGCCAAATCGAAAAATTGGCAATTGAAGGCCTCTAATTTGTGGCATAGGTAGAAATTTAAAACATATGGGATACTACCTTACATCAACCGAAGAATTGCAGGGAATCATCCGCCAGACGGTGGAAGAACTGCTAAATGAAAAACTGCCAAAACAGGCAGAAGAAAAACCAAAACATCCGCTCGACGGCTATCTGAATGCTCAAGAGACGGCTGAATTTCTGAGATTATCTATTACGACAATCTACACCATGACCTCCAGACGACAAATACCTTTCTTTAAGAAAGGAAAAAAGCTTTATTTCAGACATGAAGACCTGGTAAGATGGATGGAAACGGGACGACACAAAGATCAGTCTCAGATAAAAGAACAAGCAATGGATTATGTCCAGTTTAATAAAAGAAAGGTATAATAATGCAACCTGAAGCGGCAACACGATTCAGACAGGAGAGAGAAGACCAGTTCATCATGCCACTGTCTGTTGAGCATCTATCGGATGAGTTTCACCCGGATATTTATAAATATCTGCCATCGGTACTTTCCAGGGCTTGCGAATTATTTGAAGATCCCAAAGAAAAAGATATTATTCTGCTGGGTGCATTGACTGTAATTTCAGGCTGTCTGCCCAATATATGCGGGATTTACGACCGCAGGACAGTTTTTCCTCACCTTTTTGTATTTGTGGAAGCGCCAGCCGGATCAGGTAAGGGAGTTCTGCAATGGACACGAAAGCTAGCTGAAGAAATTCACAGGGAATTGCGGGATGTTTCAAAACAATCCCGGAAAGACTATGAATCGGATCTGAGAGAATGGACAGCGTCCCAAAAGAAAAAGGGACAGTCCCGGGACGATGATCCACCATCGGAACCAATTGATCAAATGTTACTGATACCTGCAAACAACAGTGCAAGCTCATTTGTTCAGACCCTGACTGAAAACAAAGGACAGGGAATTCTCTATTGTACAGAAGCCGATACATTGGTCAATTCTTTGTCTCAGGACTGGGGAAATTATTCCGATGTACTTCGCTGTGCATTTCATCACGAGCCTATCAGTTTGCAGCGCCGGACAAAACGGGAATTTCTCGAACTGGAACAACCCAGAGTGGCAGTTCTGCTGACCGGGACAAAGGGACAGTTATTTAAACTAATTCCTGACACTGAAAACGGTCTGTTCAGCCGTTTTGCGTTTTACTCCTTCCCTGCTGTCCCATTTTTCCGGGACGTATTCCGGGACACGGGACACACGGCAGAAACAGTTTTTAGCGAATTGGGCAGACTGATTTATGACTACCGGAACCGCTTACTTATTCCCGATTTAATGATCGAATGGCAACTTAGCAAATCAGACCAGGAAGACTTCAGGGACTACTTCACCAAAACTATGAAAGTATTGTACGATGAAATAGGCGAACAGAGTTTGGCGACCATAAAACGTCTCGGGTTAATTCTGTTCAGGATTGCAATGGTATTAAGCACTCTCCGTGCCCTTGAAAAAAACATCAAGTTAGAAAAGATCATGACAATAGTATACAACGATTATGCGATGGCTTGCGAGATTGTTTATTGCCTGATCAGGCATTCGGTGAAGCTGATAGCTGAATGCAGGGATGGCAGCAACCGGATTGTACAACAGAAGCGGCTGATGATGTTTTATAATGCATTACCAAACACATTTACAAGGAATGAAGCCGGAAAAATTGCCGGTTCAATGAAAATATCACCGGCAACATGCGGACGATACCTTATTTCAGGACTTTTCAAGAAAGCTGGCCATGGCCAGTATGAGAAAGTAACTTCACAAAATGAGCAGATGAGTAATTGAACTTTTGGTTATATGCTCAATTGCTCATTTACTCAAGTAATCAATTGAAAATTTTAAACGAAACAAATATGGAAGAAAAAAATCTTATTGAACAAGCCCTGGAAATGCACCGGTCTGGAAAGAGTATCAGGGTTATTGCCGCCATGCTTGGGACAAGCAAAAGCAATGTCCACAGGTGGATTAACGGCCAACATGCAAAGGAACCTGTTAGCAGAATTTTGCTTTCGGATGATGTCCCGGAAGAAACGGGACAATATGGGACAGTTGTCCCGCCAATAAAAAAGAATAGAAAATCATTAAACATAAACAATATGGACAACACAAATTTTGAAGACGAAAAAATCGCCAGGGACATTATTCTAAAAAAAATAGAACAAGAACATGCGCTTGCATTGCGTAAGGAAGACCGTGAGGACAGCGAAATTGCACTGCGCAGAGAACAACTCAGGCTGGAAAAGCTTAAACTGGACCAACCCAGGGAACTACGCAGACAAGAAGAAAAAGCGCTGCATTGGGATATGATGCAGTTTTTCAGAAATGAACTTGAATTGATTGAAGACAGTGATAACGAAATCGAGATCAGTCTGGACGACCTTGCCAGCAAAGTAAAACTATTACAACAACTCCTTGATCGACTTGAAAAGCACTGCTTTAAGTTTGATCTGGAAACGGAAGAACTTGCCTATCACTCAAATTTGAAGCAGCTTTACAGGTATTTTAAAAACCTGTACAAGGAAAATGAGAATCCGGAAACTGAAGATGAGGAAAATGACGAGGATGAATATGATGAGGAAGAGATTGACGAAACACTAATTGAATATAACTACGACACAAAATCTATTGAAAGGATCAAAATGCTTACCAGGGCTGAGCTTGATATGGAGATTGAAGATTTATAATTTGATCCGAAATAATGTTTTGTAGCGTGATAGTCAGGTTTATCCTGACTATTTTCGTATGAGATAGTAGTTATTTGAAAATATTCTTCACATGGTAGGATTTTTATTATATTTGCCATTACATGTCAAGACAATGTTAGCACTATGAATAAATTTGGAGAAAAAGTACGAAAGCTGAGAGAAGATAACAATATGCTCTTGCGGCATCTTGCTGCAAAACTCGATATTGATTCAGCCCAGCTTAGTAAAATTGAACGTGGCGAACGCCGAGCACAGAGGGAACAAGTGATTATGATTGCCGAGATTCTTAGTACCGACCGGGAAGAACTGCTATCCCTTTGGCTGGCTGCCAAAGTCTATGATATTGTAAAGGATGAACACTTTGCTAAGTCAGCAATCAACGAGGTTTCAAAAAATTTAAAATCTAAAAAATAAATATATGGCCTTAGAAATCCAACGAAAAGGGAATAAAATATTTGCTCCATTAAAAGACTCCTGGTTGATTGAAACACCCGAAGAAACGGTAAGGCAAGAGTATATCAAGCATTTGGTTGAGAATTATGAATATTCATTAGCCCAAATGGCTCAGGAAGTGCAAGTTAACAATTCTAAAAGAGGGCTTGGAAAAGCAAGAGCAGATATTTTAATTTGGGCTTCTGCCGATGATAAAAAAGAAAGAAAAAAACCAATTATTGTTGTTGAGTGCAAAGCGGAACATGTTTCTATACGAAAAGATGATTATTATCAAGGTTCAAATTATGCTTCTTGGGCTAAAGCCAAATTCTTTGTTACCACAAATTTAAAAAACACAAAATTCTTTAGAGTAGATCACTAATGTTTTGATATTAAAATAAACCGTTCTTTGAAATTCTTTGTAAATAAGGGTTGCAACGTTTTTTAGAGCTCAAACGATTTGAAAAATATTTTTGTTGTAAAACAAGAATATTTATGAAT
>JAGNBV010000150.1 GCA_018004645.1 Bacteroidales bacterium | reverse complement strand
CGTATTTCTCAGCGTCTCAAGTTAGCCGGTCGTCTTTATTGAGCGTTGGCAAAATTCAAGCTCTTTTGGTTTTTTGTTTGGGCTTTGTGTGTCGGCAAAAACCAAATGTGCTTGAATGTGCGGTCGGCTTTCTACAATGAGGCACAACGATTGGCTTGTACTATTGGTGATATATTTACCTTATCATTTGAGTTGGTGCTATCCATTAAAACGCTTATAAGTATTTGTAAATCAGTACATTAAAATTTTTAAGACAATTGCAATCCTTTGTTGTTGTTATAAAAGATTCTTCAAAGGAACGGGCAAATATATAAATAAAGAATTCAAATAAAAATGAATTTAACATAATTTCTTTGAGTGGCTGGTATTAATATTTAGATGGATAAATTAATTAAGTGGGCAGGATGAAGTAGGAAACTTAGCAAAACTGGTAGCATTTTTTGGGGATAAACCGGATAAGAAAAATGTTTGCAATGCTTTAAAATAATTTTCGAAGCGATATTTTATAATAATAATTTTTATATTTTTACATAATTTTCATATTTTTACAGTTGCTAAAAAGAAAACAGCAGATACATCTGTGGAGAAAAACTAATTAATGGCCGATATCGGTTTTGAATTTTTACAAACTGTTTGAAATATACATTAAAAACTACATTATGAAAACATTATCAAAATTTTTAGCGCTGCTGTCCGCGCTGATTTTCAGTGTTCAATTATTTGCTCAGACAGAAAATTCTCCGGTAATCTCAGCAGACAAAATGAACCTGCTTTATATCGGAATCGAAAATCCGGTTTCGGTCGCTGTGCCGGGTATTGCAAATGATCAGCTGCAGGTGTCCATTACCAACGGGACCATTACTGGCAGCAATGGAAAATATGTTGTAAAAGTCCAGAATGGGACAGAGGCCATTATAGAAGTATCGGCCAAAGCAAAGTCCGGTGAAGTTACCCAGTTGGGCAGCCAAGCCTTCAGGATAAAAAGGATTCCGGTTCCTGCAATGTATCTTGGCAACACGCCCTGTGTGGGCTCTGTCATCTATACATGCAAAAATGAATTGCTGAAAAACCCCCAGCTCACCATGAATTCGGAACTTCCTTTTGAAATGAAGTTTGATGTGATTTCGTTTACCCTGACTCATAATGTAAGTTTCGGAGAGAATAAAGATCTGGTCAGCTATTCGGCCAATGGCAACCGCTTTAACCAGAATATGATTGCTTCCGTTGAAAAGTTACCCGCCGGCAGCAAAATATATATAGAAGATATTAAGGTAAAAAGTCCTGACGCGACGGTCAGGCAAATGGCTTCGCTTGTTATTAAACTGGTGGAAGAATAATTTTTTTTTGTGCTTGTTGTATCTTAGAAACTGTTTTGAATTTTATAAAATAAATCATTAATGTCCGATAAAAATTAAACATGTAATAAAGGATGTAAATAAAAGTATCCGTTTTTTTCCTCGGTCCTAAAGGAAGAATTGATTTTCAGCAATTTACATCCTTTAGGATAAGAGGTAAAAAAATTGCTGAAAAGCAATTCATACTCTGGTACAAACATTCCCCTATTGAATAAACATCCACGCGAAACCTCATTCCAATATGGCTTTTCATCATTCTTTCAATTTTTTATCGGACAATAGTGAAAATAAATAATTAATATGAAATTTTTTATTTCCAAAAGTCACTCAGAGCCGGACAAATACTTCAACAGAAGGATTTGTCCGTGTCCCCGCATGACCAGTCGGGCAGGGAAAAGTGACTGTTACGGTTGTCTTCGACACGTCCCGATAGCTATCGGGACGGCTCAGCCTGACCGTAAATAAGTAATAATTGTAAAAATTCAAAACAGTATCTTATATATGATTTTGCTCATCAAAAAATGAAATAATTTAATTTTAGAAACTTATTTGTAACAAACAATAAATCGGCTTGTCTTTATGTTATCTTGCATAAATTTGTATGTTTTAAAAATCAAAAATTATTAAACTTAAAAAAATGAAAAAACTTTGGCTCCTTTTTCTTAGTTCGCTGCTGTTGGTAGGTTTTCAGGTGAATGCCCAGGACCTCACGGCAAAAATCCCGGTTTCCGATAAGGTAAAAATCGGCACCCTGCCCAACGGGCTGAAATACTACATTAAATATAATGCAAAACCCGAGCACAAGGTGGAACTGCGGCTGGCCGTGAATGCCGGCGCCATCCTGGAAGACGATGATCAGCAAGGCCTGGCGCATTTTATGGAACACATGAACTTCAACGGGTTGAAACATTTTCCCGGCAACGAGCTGGTGCATTATCTGCAAAGCATTGGTGTGGGGTTTGGTAACGACCTGAATGCCTATACAGGCTTCGATCAGACAGTGTATATGCTGCCTTTCCCAAGCGATGACCCCGAGAAGGTAGATAAATCCTTCACGGTGCTTGCCGACTGGGCGCAGGGATCGTTGCTTACTAATGAGGAAATAGACAAGGAACGCGGCGTCATACTGTCCGAAAGCCGTCTTGGCAAGGGCGCCGATGACCGTATGATGAAGATATGGCTGCCGAAAATGCTCAACGGTTCAAAATATGGAAACCGTCTGCCCATAGGGAAAGATTCCATCATCGAAAAATTCGATTATAGCGTTCTGCGCCGTTTTTACACCGACTGGTACCGTCCTGACTTACAGGCAGTGATTGTTGTGGGTGATATGCCGGTGGCAGAAGCCGAAAAGCAGATTATTGAGAAGTTCGGGGGACTGAAAAACCCGGTTCCGGCACGTAAACGTCAGGAGCTGTTTGAAGTGAAGCCATTTACCGAAAGCCAGGCTATAGTTGTCAGCGATGCTGAAGCAGACATGACGTATGTGAGTATTTTGGGTGGTTCAATGGATGATAAACCCTCGGTAACCGAAGGCGATTATCTCAATGACGTCATAGAACAACTTTTGTCCACTATGATCTCCTCCCGTTTGGACGAACTGGTAAGTTCTGCCAATCCGCCGTTTATTTATGCATATACCTACTTAGGCGGCTGGGCAAGAGGGTATAAGAATTTTACCGCCGGCGCCATGTGCAGCCCCGACGGCATTAAAAACGCTATCCAGGCGCTGGTGGTCGAATGCCTGCGTGCCAAAAAATATGGTTTCACCGAACAGGAACTTGCCAGGGCAAAGGCTTCCACCTTATCGCAATACGAAAAACAATATAACGAGCGTGATAAAACGGAGTCGGGAAGGCTGGTATGGGAATATGTCAACAATTACCTCGAACAGGAACCCATCCCCGGGATAGAATGGGAATATAATTTTGTGAAAAACCATATTGATAATATCAAATTGAAAGATTTTGATGCAATTCGCAACATGATAAACATTGATGATAAGTATTTTAGCTATGTAACCACCAAGACATCGGACAAACTGCCTGCCAATGAGCAATTTAAAAAATGGATCGACGAAGCCATCCAAAGTAATATTACTCCTTATCAGGAAAAACAAATTGCCTCCGCCTTATTGAAAAAAGAACCTGTTGCCGGTAAGGTGGTGAGTACCGAAAAGAATGAAAAATTAGGTACAACGACATACAAATTAAGCAACGGCGCGATTGTTTGCTTGAAGCCCACTGATTTCAAGAATGATGAAATTCTTTTCAAGGGATCTAAATTCGGTGGATTCAGCGCTTATGCCGGAAAGGACTACCAGAGTGGCCAGTATTGCAACAATGTTACAGAAGAAATGGGATATGGCGAGTTTTCAAAAACCGATTTGGAGAAGTTCTTATCAGGTAAGGTGGTTAATGTAACACCGGTAGTTGTTGATTACACCGAATATGTTTCAGGTAGCAGCAGTGTGAAAGATATGGAAACCATGTTCCAACTGATTTATCTGAAATGTACCGAACCCCGCAAAGATATGGAGGCCTTTACATCTTACGTTACCAGGTCGAAACAACAACTCCAGCTGTTGAAACAAAATCCCGAAAACCTTTTTGTGGATACTGTCTACAATACCTTGTATCAGGGAAATCCCAGGGCACACCATATTGACAGCCCCAAAGATTATGACATGATCAATGTGGATAACGCCATTGCCTTTTACAAAGACAGGATAGGCAACCCCAGCGGTATGTATTACACTTTTGTAGGTTCTTTTTCCGAGGATAAAATAAAACCGCTTATTGAAAAATATATAGGCGGAATTCCGGCGGGTAAGTCAAAAGCTGAATACAAGAGTCTTGGCATGAATATCAAACCCGGTAACAACACCTTTACCCTGCACAAAGGCAAAGAACAAAAAGCCATGCTGCTTCATTATTTTTCAGCAGACACGAAATTTAATGCTGATGATAATTTTATGCTCACTCAGTTGAATGGTATTATCAACAACAGGGTCACTGATACCATCAGGGAAAAGATGGGAGCCATTTATGGCGGCGGATGCTATGGCCAGATAAAGAAGTACCCCAAAGAAGAACTTTTTGTGCAGTCGTATTTCCCGTGCAGCCCCGAAAATATCAATAAAGTTGACGAAGCTTATATGGGGCTGGTGAATGAAACCCGGATTTCGGGAGATATCACCGAAAATGACTGGAAGCGGGTGCGTGAACCGGCTATCGAAACCTATAAGGTTAACATCAAGAAAAATAATTATTGGCTCAGCAACCTGCAATCATCTTACCTGAATGGCACTGACCCTGAACGTATCCTTACCGTGGAAGAACGTTTGAACAAGATTACTCCGGCCCAGTTAGAGGAAACGGCGCGTAAGTATTACGGCAAAATGAATGTTTTTAAAGGGTATTGGCTGCCGGAAACTAAGTAATTAAGAAGGCAGAATTCAGAATTCAGAAGTTAGAATTTTGAAAAAAAAGGTTCGTACGCAAGTGCGGACCTTTTTTGTTTTAAAATTTGAGACTAAGGTTTCAGGTATATCCAGTGGGAGTTATAAAAATGATAAACTATTTGTTTTATTGAAATTATACCAAATTGAAATATCAATTAGTCCAATAGGACGTAATGATATTTCTCATTTGCCTGCCTGTCTGCGACAGTCTGACAGGGTTATGCCTGCCTGCCGGTAGGCAGGCCGATGGTTAAAATAATACAAATTAGAAATTTAAATATGTGCCGGCTTTATGGTGAAATGCCGATGCAACAGTTGTTATAGGCCAATTCGTTGGACTCCTATTACATATTTGCTATCGTTATGAATCTGCGAAAATCAGCGGGATCAGCGGGAGAAAAAAGAGAATGGTTTCCGCAGATAACGCAGATGGCCGCAGAAGAAATCAGCAAAATCCTCCGTGCCCCTCTGTGTCCGCGGCGGCGGATCCATGTCTCCGTGGTTAATTTATACCAATTAGAAATAAAAATATGTACGGGCTTTATGGTGA
>JAGNBV010000149.1 GCA_018004645.1 Bacteroidales bacterium | reverse complement strand
GGGGACTATTCGGGCATATTCCTTATGTTCGGATTGTAATCATGAAACTTAAGGAATGGATTGGCGCCTTGAAAATCGAGATGTTCTATTCCAAAGAAGAGATATTGGTCATGTACCTCAATACCGTTGATTTTGGGAACAATACCTTTGGAATTAAAACAGCTTCGAGAATTTATTTTGGCGTATCACCCGATAAATTAAAGCCACAGCAGGTGGCCATGCTTATCGGCATGTTAAAAGCCCCCTCTACCTACAACCCGCTCCGCAATCCAAAAAACTGTACCAAACGCCGGAATGTGGTACTCGGCATCATGAAAAGAGAAAACCTCATTACCGAAGGCCAGCTTGACTCACTGAAAGCCCTGCCCCTTGGTCTGAAATACAAGGTGGAAGACCTCTCTGACGGCCAGGCCACCTATTTCAGGATGGCTGTGGCCGATGCCATTGAAAACTGGTGTAAAGAAAACAACCTGGATATTTATACTTCGGGCCTGAAAATATACACCACCATAGATTCGCGTATGCAGCAATACGCCGAAGATGCAGTAAAAAAACAAATGAATATTCTGCAAAGCGAGTTTAACAGGCAATGGGGAACGGAAAACCCCTGGCGTGACACACAATATCAAGAAATACCCGGATTTTTGCAGAGCAACGCCCTGGAAAGCGCACGCTACAAAGCCTTACGAAAAGAAACCGGCAATGCCGACTCTGCAATGGCGCTGATGCGTAAGCCGGTAGCCATGACCTTATATCATCCGAAAAAAGGTCTGACAGACACGGTGCTCAGCCCGTTGGATTCTATCAATTATACATTGCGGTTTCTGCATACTGGATTTGTGGCTATCGAGCCGCAGAACCGTTATGTACGCGCCTGGGTGGGCGACATAGATTACCGGTTTTTTAAATTCGACCATGTATCTCAATCGGCACGGCAGCCGGGATCCACATTTAAGTTGTTTGTTTATACCGCCGCCATAGCATCGGGAATTAGCCCATGCGACATGCGCAACGATGTTTATGTGGAATGGAAATACAAAGAAAAAGGCCAGGACAAAGTATGGCGGCCTCATAATGTCAACGGAGTGTTTTACAATATCCCGGTGAGCCTGCGTTCGGCTTTTACCAATTCCATCAATGGTGTCGCCGTGACCCTTGCCCGCGAGGTAGGCATTGACAAAGTGATACGGTATGCCTATCTGCTCGGTATCAGAACAAAACTGGAGTATGTGCCTTCGGTGTGTCTGGGCTCCAGCGAGGTTAAGCTGCTCGACCTGGTAAATTCTTATGCTACCATTGTGGCTGATGGATTGTACGAAGACCCTGTCCTGGTAACACGCATCGAAAACCGTGAAGGCAAGATACTTTGGGAATACAAGCCCGAAAGAAAACAGGTTATTGACTACGAGACCGCATTTTTGATGCAGGAAATGCTCAAGGCGGGTGTTAAAGAAAGAGGCTCTACCGTTCAGAACCTTTGGTCGTATAATATTTTTAAAGACGGTACTGAGTTTGGAGGGAAAACGGGCACGTCGTCAAACCACAGCGATATGTGGTTTGTGGGCGTTTCGCCAAAGCTGGCTGCCGGAGCCTGGGTGGGTGGAATCCGGCGCAGTATACATTTTCGTCCGGGAAGCCGGATAGGCGAAGGCGGCCATGCTGCTTTACCCATGTTTGGCTATTTCATGGAAAAAGTCATGAATGATGAATCGCTGAAGGCATACCGTCAAAAATTCCCCGGGCCCAAACAAAAGATCAGTAAAAACTATAATTGTGTCACCTCCATTCCTGATTCGATATTAAGAGCCGTGGATTCAATATTGAATGGCGTGGATTCGGTGCCTGCGGTGGAAATCCCTCAATAAAAAAAGTAACCTACTTATAAAAAAAAAGCATGAAAAAATTCCATGCTTTTTTTTTATAATTCAGGTAACTGATTTTTAATAGGAAAAATCCTCGGCATTATCGAATTGCGGGGTTATGATAATCGTACCTTTTTTATCAATAAATCCCCACTTGGTCCCCTTACGAATACGGGCCAAACCGTTATCAAAACTTTTTGCCCCTTCGAACTGTGGATTAATCAGATACATGCCTTTTTCATCAATATATCCCCATTGCGGACCTTTGCGTACCAGCGCAAGCCCTTCATAAAAATCAAACGCTTCGTTAAACTGCGGATTGATCACATAAGTACCTTTGATATCAATAAAGCCCCATTCTCTGAACTTATTGACACGGGCCATGCCGGCGTTGAAATCCTCAGCCAAATCAAACTGCGGATTTATTACCCAAGTACCTTTTTTATCGATATATCCCCATTGTTTCATTTTTTTGGCTTTCGCCAGACCTCCATAAAAATCGCCGGCGCCTTCAAACTGCGGGTTGATAACGTAAGTGCCTGTTTTGTCGATATAACCCCAGGACATGCCCTTACGCACGCGGGCCAGGCCGCCAAAGAAATCCTCTGCATCGTCAAACTGAGGGTTTACAATCCAGGTGCCGGTCTTATCCACATAACCCCATTGTTTGGCTTTTAAAGCTTTGGCTAAGCCATCGTGAAACTCACCCAAAAAATCAAATTGAGGATTAACCACAAAAGTACCTTTCTTATCAATAAGGCCCCATTGCATACCTTTACGCACCCGTGCTAGACCACCGGAAAAATCTTCCGCCCCGTCGAACTGCGGATTGACAACAAAAACACCCGTTTTATCTATATAACCCCATTGTTTAAATTTTCTAACCTTGGCCAGCCCTTCAGAAAAATCTTCGGCCTGCTCAAACTGCGGATTGATAACATAGGTGCCTTTAGTATCAATATATCCCCAATTGCCAAACTGAAACACCCTGGCAAGACCGTTGGAAAAACTTTTGGCAACATCAAACTGCGGATTGATAACGTACGAACCTTTTTTATCCACAAATCCCCAGTCCTTGCCCATACGTACTAACGCAAAATATTCCTGGGCAGAAAGAAAACTGCTGAAAACAACAGCCAACAAGAATAAAGAAAATTTTTTCATGATGATTTATTTTATGTTTATGCAAAAATAACAATAAATTTTTTATTATTTCAACAAGGGTTGTCATTGTCCAATTTCCAGAAGCTTTCATAGCAAATTTCAGTTTTCAGGCATTGGATAACACTGGCAATTTTATTGTATATTTGTGCCCTGAAATAAAAATTGTTTTAATCATGAAAAAAATATGTTTTGTAGTGCTTATCAGCCTTGTTTCGTTTTTGGCAACTGCTCAGGATGTGATTTTGAAAAACAACGGAAAAGACATCAAGGCAAAGGTCATTGATGCAAACAATGAGCACATTAAATTTCATATATTCAACGAAAACGACAAGCTGCCCTGCAGCATTAAAAAACAGCTGAAACAAGCCCAAAAACAAAACCAACCTACCGACAATCTGGTATTAACCGTACCTAAAAAAGAGGTCTTTATGATTCAATACGAAAATGGTAAAAACGATATCTATAAAGACAAAGTCGGCGACCGTACGGTAAAAAATATTTTGAATTTCATTGACGTAAATGACAATGCTGAAGCTTATAAAATGTACCGTAGCGGCTACAAACGCTATTCATTAAGCCGTGGACTGATAGGTGCCGGCGGCGGCCTGCTGGTTTTTGGGTCGATTGCTATGCTGGTTAGCGCTACCGATGGAAAAAAAGACAATACCAACCTGGGCGCCAGCGGAGTATATATGGGAGCAGGATGTGCTTTTCTGGCTGCCGGACTGCCTTTGTATTTCTCGGCCAAGAAAAAAATGGACACGGCATTTGATATGTATCTTCAATCATTGAAAACAGCTCAAAGCAATTACCGCATGGATTTTGGCCTGACACAAAGCGGTATTGGGATGCAAATGAAGTTTTAATCCTGCAACTATTTTACTTCTCTCAAAATATGTTGAGGCAGCCGTAAAATCAAGCTGTTTCAACAGTCTAAGTTTTCATTGCGAATTTCTTAATTATCATTTTACACTGAAAAAATTATAAAAATGACCATTTTAAATTTTTTAACCAGCGATGCACCGGTTTTCACCTGGGTTATTCTTCCATTATTGATTTTCTGTGCCCGTATTTTCGACCAGAGCGTTGGCACCCTGCGCATGATATTTGTTGCCAAAGGATTTAAAAAATGGGCGCCGGTATTTGCTTTTTTCGAATCGCTGATATGGTTGCTGGCCATAGGAGAAATAATGAAACACCTGGACAATCCTTTGTGCTATATTGCCTATGCGGGAGGCTACGCCATGGGGAATTATGTAGGCATGCTGCTGGATGAAAAAATGTCTATAGGCAATGTCATCATCAGGGTGATGCTCAAGAGCGAAGCCGCCGACCTGATTATCCGGCTGAGAGAATTGAACTATGGCATCACCATTATGAATGCCGAAGGCGCTACCGGAAAAGTGAAAGTACTTCTTTCCATCATAAAACGCAAAGACCTCGTAGAATTTATTCACGTGCTGAACCAATACAACCCTCAGACGTTTTATACCATTGAAGAAGTGCGCTCGGTAAACGAAGGCGTGTTCAGAGCCTCATCAAAAAAGCACATCTTCAGGTTTCACCAGATGATAAGAAAACACAAATAGTACCAAATTGAAATATCAATCAGTCCCAAAGGACATATTGATATTGTTCTATAAGGGATTCTACCAATGACAACAATAATTTATTTGGTTGTATTACAGTCATTTCGGTCAGGCAGAGCCGTTGTTCTGGACAAAAATGTATTTGTTGAAATAACTTATAGAACAACGAGTCGAAGTCGACCGAAATAAATAATCGATAAATTCTCAAACAATCAGGTCCCATTTCCCTGCCTGCGTGCCGGACACTCCGGCAGGCAGGGATACGTCCCGAAATGCCCTATACCTTTGGCCACAATAATTTAAATTATCGGGACGGCTACCAATGAACATCTTTATGCTTTTCACTGTATATCAATTACTTGTAAATTTAATTCTGCTGCTTTTTTTTGCATGAATTTTATAAGTTGACTCCTGTATTTCTCTTCATATTTTTTAGTTCCTGCTTCAACATAATCTGCGCCGTATTTCATCAGATTATAATACATCACTGCCAGTTTTCTTGCTGTTGCTTTTATTGCTATTGCAGGACCTCTCTTTGCTTTTATTCTTTTTGCAAATGCGCCCAATGCAATATGTTTACTTATCAATAATGTTTGTGCTGCTTGTTTAAACACTTGACCAGCTTTTGTCGAACTGCGTTTTTTAGTTCTTTTCAGTAGCGTTTCGTTATAAATCAAATAAAATCAATTGGTTATAATTTTGTTCTTTGAAATATTGTAAAGAGGGTTTTGCAAATAGCAGATTTAGAGGCTCTTTATCGAAAATATTAATACTCAAA
>JAGNBV010000148.1 GCA_018004645.1 Bacteroidales bacterium | reverse complement strand
CCACAAATAGGAATACTGATGCTGATCAAGCAGGTTGGCGGGGTCTTTCACTTTCATGCGGAAATAGTTAAAGCTGCAGATGGTTGAATCAGGGCCGATAGTAGGTTCGGGTTCGGGAATGATGGTAACCACCCTGGAATCGGACATTTCGCAGTTATACCCGAATTCTTCCGCCACAGTAACGGAATAGGTGCCACTGGTATTAACATTAATTGTTTGAGCGGTGGCCCCCGTTGACCAGTTATACTGGAAAACACCTCCGCCATTTTCGGCATCCAGGTCAAAAGCAACTGTACTGCAGGTGTCGGGGCCAAGATCCACCACCGCCGGCTGGGCCAGCACCTTAACAAAAATCGTATCATGGTCAAGACACGTAAGATTATCCGCTGCATTATGATTTTCAACCGTAACATAGTAATATCCGGTAGATGAAACAGGTTGTGTCTGGGAGTTTCCCCCTGTGGACCAGTTATAGTCATCGCCGGGACCGGCATCCAGTATAAAGTTCAGGTTATTGCCGCATAAAATAGTATCGGAACCCAGATCCACTTCAGGAGTTTGAACCACTTGAATCTGTAAGGTAGTATCGTAGGTACATCCAAAAATATCGGTTACCGACACAGTATAGGTGTACACCCCTCCCGAATCAGGAACAACCCTGATGGTGGTATCGTTGATCACATCGAAAAATGAGCCTTGCCACTCAACAGTATCTATAGGTACCTGATAGCCCCATCCGGTGGGCAACAGGGAAGGATCCAGGTTCAGTTCCCACCAGAATATGTAACCATTGTCGATACCAAAGTCATCACAAATTTCAATATTCCAGGTACCGTTGAGCGGGCAACCAATCAGTCCGGCCAGGGAGCTGTTTGGTGTGATATAATTTGTATGGTTGATGGTATTGGTAGAATCAATAGGGCTAACGCCGCCGGAAGAAAGCTGGTCGAGGGTGCCGTGCTGGGGATAAACCTGAGACCAGCAATAAGTCCAGCCAGAGCCATAAGGGTTGTTAGTGGGATCGCACCCGTTGTCGTAGGTGCCATGGCTGGAACCGCCATAAGGTGCTCCCATATAAGCGCCGCCCGAGTGCGTATTGGGGTCGAGCTGTACCGATTGACCGTTAGGACAGATGATTCGAAAACCCAGGTCGCCGGTATAGGAATGTTCCATATTGACACAAATGGATAAAATATCGTTGGCACTGGTAATGGTAGCTCCGGGAATAAAAGCCATAAAAGTTACAAAGGTGTTATAGCACTGTGTGGGACAGTTAGGGCCATCGGGAATAAACAGGGTGCTGTCAAATTTTTCGCTCGCAGATTGTACTGAGGTGATTGGCTGCACTACCACCACCGATCCGGCATTATAGCCGAGGGTGACATAGGTAGTATCCGAGCTGGAGCACAAGTCTGCCAAAGGATGTATTTCGGCAAAGGGGCTTTGCGACACACGTACTCTTCCTCCGAGGTAGTTTGAATTGACACAACCCCGGGCGTCAACGATGGTAAGTCCAATATCATAACCTCTCACCATGGTATAGGTATGGTTAACAATTTGTCCGATAGCGGTGTCGCCATCGCCAAAATCCCAATAGTAGTGGCAATTGAGGCTGTCCTGGTTATAAAGCGTCGGGCTTTCGGGAAATGCGGCACTTCCTCCTCTGGCGGCAAAAGTAATGGGATCGCCGATACAGATGTCGATATAATTGCTATCGTTGGGATGCGGCACGGTTAAGGTTGGGTGGAAGAGTGCATTTATTTGCTGACAGGCCTGGGTACAAACAAAAGCGGCATTCCATCCTGCGTTATTTACCGCAGCATTTGATTTAAACTTAAAGGTTAAATCGCCGTTTCCATTAATGGTCGCATTTACAAATGAAGGAGGCATATTATTATTATTATACTTCCCTATTACTGCAGATCCAACCGTAGACCCGTCATAAACGATCAGTGTATCACCGGGTTCTACATCAAACGTGATAAAACTCATTCTGATATGGGTGTTGGTCGCATTATTGGTGTGGAAGGTCATGGTGAAATTTTCATTTGCAGAATAAGAACCTGCATTGCCACCCGAATCATAAAAATATTCGCCGCAGGATGTTACAGTGCCGCCTGTACTTATTAGATAAGATTGGGAGCGGGCTGCGGTAAAAACAAATAACAGGGCAAAAAGTAATAATATTTTTTTCATAATCAAATATTTTCTGTTGACAGTTCTATTTATTAATAGTTTTTAAATATTCTTTAAAATTCGCCGAAATGTGCGAAAGCGGATAAAAGACAATGGCAATACCTTCTTTTTCCCAAAGATAGGTGGTAAAGCTATTGGATGAAAGATTAAACTGATATTTCAGCGGATTGAATTTTTCTTTTGTAAAAGTTGTTTCTTTAAAATATTCTTTTACCTGAGGATTGTTGTTTTGCAGCAATACTGTGTGGATATCCTGTGCTGAAATTTTTTTATCCAGCGTGTTCAGGTCAACTTTATAGTACGAATTATCTAAATAATAATTATAGTACAGTAAAAGTTCCGACTGTGAATTTTCCAATTCGCTGAGATATGCCTGATCAAAGCATTCCGTAAGCCGGGGGTCGGCCTTATACACCTGCTGTGCATGGAGGGTTCCGATAAGAAAAACGGTAAAAATTAACCCTGATAACTTTTTTATCATATTAAATCTGGTTTAATGTTTTTTTTATTTTATTGCTTTATAGACAACAACATTTTAAAAATGGTTGCCTGTAGTTTATTTTTACAAAAATATCAATAAAAATAGATTGTTTAAGCCTTATTTATAAAAAAACACCATTCCGGGATATAATTTGGAATTATTCTAAATTATTTTTATCTTTGTTGAAAATTTGGTATCAAAAAAATGTGGACAATAAAAGAAAAAACATGCCTGATCACCGGAGCCACCTCGGGCATCGGACTGCAAACGGCTATGACGCTGGCACAAATGAAAGCCCGCGTAATAATCACATACCGGAACAAAGCTAAAGCCGAAGCTACCCGGGACTTAATTCTGCAAAAAACCGGTCAGGAGATCGGGTGTTTTTACTGTGATTTTTCTTCTCTGGCATCCATAAGAAATTTTGTGGATGATTTTAGACAAAAACACGACAAACTGCATGTGCTTATTAACAATATGGGTATTTATGAAATTGATAACTTAAAAAGTAAAGACGGTTACGAAATGAACTGGGCCGTAAATCATCTGGCTCCGTTTTTGTTGACCAACCTGCTATTGGAGGTATTAAAAAACAGTGCTCCTTCCCGGATTATCAATGTGGCTTCGGATTCTTACAGGGGGGCACGTATAAATTTTGACGATATTTCGTTCAGCAAAGGTTACAGTGGCAAAAAAGCGTACGACCAATCGAAACTGGCCAACATTTTGTTTACCAGACAACTGGCAAAAGAGCTGAAAGGTACAGGTGTTACAGCCAACTGCCTGCACCCGGGCATTGTAAAGACCAGCATCTTTAAAAAAATGAATCCCCTGGCGATTTTTCTTTTTAAATTAATAATGATTTCACCTGAAAAAGGAGCCGAAACCTCAGTTTTTCTGGCAAGTTCTCCTGACCTTGAAACCGTAAGCGGCCGGTATTTTAAAAAGAAAAAGCCTGTCGAGCCCTCGGCAAATGCCAAAGACATGAATACTGCCTTAAAATTATGGCAACTCAGCAATGATTACGTGAATTTCACAAGGGCCATTGAAGAAGAAAACACCACGGTAATCAGGAAATACACCAACGGGGAAATTACCATCGTGTGGCAACCGCATCTATGCACCCATGTGGCCTATTGCTTCAGCGAATTGCCTGAAGTTTTTAACCCGGCGGAAAGACCATGGATAAACCCGTACGGGGCTTCGACTGAAAAAATTATTGCACAAATAACACGTTGCCCTACCGATGCGCTTACCTATTATTATAACGACAGGCAGGAAGACAAAACCCTGAAGGAAAGCATAAACGCAGCTACCTTGCCACAAATTGAAATTCACAGAAACGGCCCGGCCATTATCAAGAGAAAGTGCCTGCTGAAAGGGGAAAACGGCCGACTGTCGGAAACAAAAGATGTTTTTGCCCTTTGCCGTTGCGGCAAATCAAAAAAAACACCGTATTGCGATGGATCACACCTGTTGCATCCTTTTGAATAAATAACACATTATGAATTTACTGCCCAAAGTTCAAAAGCCTATACTCAAAATCAGCATGTTCGTCCTGTTCGCCCTGACCGTATCGTGCAACACTGCTACACATAAACAAAGCAACCCCATGGATACCGACAAAAAAATATCGCTGAGCGAAACCGAATGGAAAGATAAACTCAGTGAGGAACAATACAATGTATTACGGCTTAAAGCCACCGAGCAACCTTTTACCGGTAAGTATTACAAACTGAATGAACACGGTATATACTGCTGTGCCGGTTGCGGCAGCGAGTTGTTTTCGTCTGACACAAAATTTGATGCAGGCTGCGGATGGCCAAGTTTTTACGATGCCCTTGCCGCTAATAAAATTGAAACTCGCACCGACACCAGTTTTCAGATGGTCCGTACCGAAATATTATGTGCTGTATGCGGCGGCCACCTGGGACATTTGTTTGACGATGGCCCCGAACCCACCGGTAAAAGATACTGCGTAAACTCTGCATCATTGAATTTTAAAAAATTATAAACTGACAGAAAAAGAGGGTTCCATTACTCTTTATCTTATAAGCTTTAACCAGACCTGCTGCCTGAAACATCCGCACACATTCACAGATTTTACTTCACCTATTTATTGACAGGTTAGGTTAAAGCAGAAAAAATTTTTTAATTTTTTTGTAACTTTTTTTGTTCTGGCGGCATCAAACAGGCAAACAACAATAATTAAAAACAATTAAAAAACCTGCGCCATGAAAACAAAAATTTTAAAGAGATCATTTTCGCTGCTTGTGATGCTGATTTTTGTAATATCAGTAAGTTTTGCTTCAGCTGCCCCCCGCAAAACAGCCACCGATTTAAAATCCGTCATTACCTCTTCGGTAACTTACCCGGAATATGCTAAAGACCACCAAATTAGCGGATTCGTGGTGGTTGCATTCGTTGTGGATGAAAAGGGCAATATCAACATCACTGAAATGAACGCCAGTTCACTTGACTTTCAGCTTTATGTGGAAAAAAGCCTGAAAAAAATCAACATTGAAAACCCGCAAAGCTATAAAGGAAAAACCTATTATTACCGCTTTGACTTTGAAATTATCTGATAACCATATATGTCAAACTGTCTGTTTTAGGTTTATAGTTTGACCCCTTTAAAGAGGCTGTCTCAAAAGGGCAGCCTCTTTAATTTATTGATTATCAACACGATAATGTTGATAAGTTTATCATAATACTTTGACAATCAGCAACATAATATATTATCTTTGTATTATGAAAAACAA
>JAGNBV010000041.1 GCA_018004645.1 Bacteroidales bacterium | reverse complement strand
ATCTTCCGTGCCCCTCTGTGTCCGCCGTGGCGGATCCATGTCTCCGTGGTTAATTCATACCAATTAGAAATTAAAAATATGTACGGGCTTCATGGTGAAATGCCGATGCAACAGTTGTTATAGGCCAGTTCGTTGGACTCCTATTACATATTTGCAATCATTATGAATCTGCGAAAATCAGCGGGATCAGCGGGAGAAAAAAGAGAATGGTCCCCACAGATAACGCAGATGGCCGCAGAAGAAATCAACAAAATCCTCCGTGCCCCTCTGTGTCCGCTGCGGTGGATCAGAATTCGGAATTGAAAAAAAGGTTCGTACGCAAGTGCGGACCTTTTTTGTTTTATAATGTGAAAATCAGGTCGCGGCTATATCCATTGGGAGTTATAAAAATGATTAACTATTTGTTTTATTAGAAATATTTTATTATTTTTATAAGTAGTTTGAGTAACAAATACCAATGAAATCCGAATTGGAAATAGTACAATGAAAGTTTTATAAAACAAGGGAAATTTAATCAGTAAATAAAAATCAGGGCTATGAAAATTGCATGTGTTATACTCGGGACAAGGGGCGATGTTCAGCCCATGATCGCATTGGCTACAGGGTTAATGGCAAAAGGACATGAGGTTACTGTTTGTGCTCCATCTGAAAATGAAAAACTTGCACAAATGTACAATTGCCGGTTTGTTCCGTTCGGTCCTGAGATCAGGAAATCGTTAAAAGAGAACCCTGAAAAGCAAAAAGGGGGTGTAGCTGTCAATATTTCACCGCGGGAGGGAAAAAAATATATTTTGGAGCAGATACACCGTTTGCCCGATATAATCAAAGGCGTTGACATGATATTGGGCGCGGGAATCGTTGTGGGCCTGCAAACGGCTGCTGACAGATTAAACATTCCTTACAGGCTTGTGGCTTTTTACCCTGTCATTCTGGGGACCACAAAAGATGATCCTTTAAAAAACCGGTTAATGTTTGGCTTTGGCAGAAAAATGATGAACCTGATGATGAAGGGATATATTAATAAAGCGCGTGCTGAATACGGCCTCCCCCCAATTAAGGATATTTGGGAACAATGGATGGGCACAAATGTCATTATTGCCTGTGATAAAGAATTAAATCCGGCACGTGAAGGAGTATCTTTTGCTTTTACCCAGACCGGATTTATGTTATTACCCTCAAAAATAGAATTACCAGACAAGGTGAAGGATTTTCTCAGTTCGGGGAAACCACCGGTATACATCGGGTTTGGCAGTAACCCTATAACGAAGCCCGAAAAGTACGCCGCTATGTTTGAAAAAGTCCGCGATATGACAGGTCAGCGGCTAATCATTTCAAAAGGATGGGCTGACTTGCCTGTAAGTGATGCCCGTGATATTATTTTTGCTGACGAAATACCTTTTGATTTGTTGTTCCCCAAATTAGCTGCAGTGGTTTATCATGGAGGAACGGGAACAATGGCAGCACTTGCCAGGGCGGGCATTCCACAGGCGGCGTTTCCTTTTATGGGCGACCAGTTTGACAACCGCAGGCAAATTGTAAAATTGGGTCTGGGGCCTGATACCTGCGATTTCAAAGAAATATCTGCCGGGGCAATTTCTTCGGCAATAACAGAGTGTATTTCCAATGAAACGTACAGGAAAAATGCGGAAGACCTTGCACAGAAACTGAGGAATAGTGATGGCGTTGCCTTGACTGTTCAATATATTGAAACCATTATGAATCGCTAGACTCTTTTAATAAAAGAGTGGGTGAAGTCTGAAATAAAAGTTGAGAGATTTTTCCTTTTGATATTATGGCGCTAGGGACTTAAAAATGCCGGCGGGCTTCGCAACCTCAAAGCAGCATCTGTAGTTAAATTTCCGGCGTTCCAACCATATGGCCGCTGCAATCTTTGGCAATAAAATTTTTATAATACGCTCTGTGTACCTAAGATTTTATAATTTTGTTTTATCAAGTAAAATCCAATAGTATGAAATTTACAGCACAGCAGTTGGCAGAAGTCCTGAACGGCTCGGTAGAAGGAAATCCTGAAGCTTTTTTTACAAAACTTTCGAAAATTGAAGAAGGTGATTCCGAATCACTGACTTTTCTTGCCAACCCGGCTTACACCCAATTTATATACTCCACTCAGGCCGCTGTGGTTATTGTAAACAAAGATTTTGTTGCCGAACAAAAAATTAATGCCACCTTAGTCAGGGTTGACAATGCTTATACGGCTTTTTCGACCTTATTGGAGATGTACAACCAGATAAAACTCAATAAGACCGGCATTTCGGATAAAGCCGTTATTTCGGAATCGGCAACGATTGGCAAGAATGTGTATATAGGCGCTCAGGCCTTCATCGGCGATAATGCCGTGATAGGCGATAACGTGAAGGTTTACCCGCTTTGTTATGTGGGCGATAATGTGGTGATAAAAGACAACTCCACGCTTTTTGCCTCGGTGACGGTATATTCGGATAATTGCATCGGCAACAGTTGTATTCTTCATTCCGGAGTGGTTATCGGCGCCGATGGCTTTGGTTTTGCTCCCCAGCCTGACGGCACTTATAAGAAAGTTACGCAAACAGGCAATGTAGTTATAGAAGATGATGTGGAGATTGGAGCCAACACTACCATCGACAGAGCTACGCTTGGATCGACAATCATCCGTAAAGGCTGTAAAATTGATAACCTCGTGATGATTGCCCATAATGTAGAAGTAGGTGAAAACACGGTAATCGTGTCGCAGACGGGAATTGCCGGTTCAACAAAGATCGGAAAACATGTGACGATAGGCGGCCAGGTAGGCATTGTCGGGCATATCAGTATTGCTGATAAAGTGATGATACAGGCACAGTCAGGAATTGCGGCAAGCATCAAAGAACCCGGAACCATTGTCCAGGGCGCTCCGGCGTACAATATAAAAGATTACCTGCGGTCGTATGTGCATTTCAAGAACCTGCCGAAACTTATTGACAAACTGAATAAGCTGGAAAAAGAACTGGAAGAACTCAAGGGAAAAAATTAGTCAAAGGGATCCTGAAAATCTCCACGGGGTTCAGATTCCTTACGCGCACTGGGAAACCTTTACTGCATAAGTTTTTTAAACAGGATTTGTGGCAAAATTTTCCACTTCACTGACCTTCCAGGAACCCGGGGCAAATACCCTGAATTATCACATCAAAAGCCATTAATAATGGAGCCTGAAAAATTTTAATCCGGTATCAATAGGTCAACTTGTAATAGACTTCAATAGCGCCGGAACTTGTTCTTATCCGTAGCTTTAGGGATGTGCCCATAGAGCTTACGGTGTAGATATTACCCGAAGTGCCTCCAAAAGTAAAGAGATCTACCACACTGCTAAGATTGCAGGTTTTATAGGTAGAAGAAACAGTCCCTGTTCCCGGGGCGCCGGCAGAACTTGCACCATTACTGGATGTGATTAATAAACCGACGCTGCCGTCGTTTACAAAACCCTGCATGGTGGCTTGCCCGCCATTGATTGCAGTGTAAGCATAAGGGTGACCGGAAGATAATTGCAATTCAAATGGGTAATATGACGGGATATCAATATCAACATAATTGCCACCGGAGACGATGCCGCTGGCTCTGACCTGCACGGGAGTTCCGTTAAGATGGTATCCATCGACCATATCAGCATTCAGGTTAGTGGCTTTGGTTGTTGATGTCACAATGATCGGAGCGGTCCCGTTGAGTATTGTCGAATTAATCTGGCCGCTGGTATTTATGCCGGCAGCTATTAAATTTCCGGCAACATTGATATTTCCATTTACATCCAACTTTTGAGCCGGGGATGTCGTTCCTATGCCTACGGAACTGCCATTGTTATACAAGTTGTTATTGGCAATCCATGCAGATCCATTGTGTCTGAGTGTTAGTCCGCTTGTTCCGGAAGGCAACATATTGTTGTTCCAGTTAGTAATATTTGTACCTGTAATTCCTGCCGCCGGTGAAACGCCAAATACTGGATCGGTTTCTGTATAAGTGGTCAAATAACCAGCCGAGGCATGATTCCCCCAACTGTAAGCAGTATTCCATTGTGTTGAATTTCCCTCGGTTGCAGCAATCACGCCATTTACAGCCAGCCTGTCTGTTGTCGGGCCGGTTCCAATAGCGATATTGCCGGTATTATGGTCAATGGTTAATCTGTCATAACCCGCATTCTGATTTATTGAAAAATTCCCATTGTCATATTCACTAAGGTACCAATCCACACCCCCGGTCTGATCCCTGATGCCAACATAGGTTCCCGAAGATGCCATTGCTGATTCTCCGATAAACCTGGCAACCACACCATAAGAGCTTTGTACTTCAAGTTTGGATGTTGTGGCGGTTGTGCCAATACCAATATTGCTACCATTGTCGTAAATGATACTATTTCCCAGGCCTGAGCTGCTGGTCCATTTTGATAAATAATTAACCGTACCCAAACCATGATTATGTCCGGCCGTTGCAAAACCTGATGCGTGCATCCCATCCAGGTAATCAGCGTTCAAACTATCGATTTTTGCAGATGATGAAATTAACAACGGTTTGATTCCCAGTGGAACCGAAATTAAAAGTGGAGAAAATGAAGTAAATTCATTCAAAACGGAAAGACGGGTAATATCCACATGAAACCCATCGTTGTAAAGGTTAGACGAACTATTCCATCCTGTTCCATTGTGAAATAATGTTTCTCCATAAGCCCCCAAAGGCAGTAAGCTGTTATTCCAGTTGGTGATATCCGTTCCGGTGATATTTGCGGCAGGCGAAGCGCCATAAACAGGATCGGTTTCATGCAAGAATCCTGTTACACTGTCTGCCGTGGTGGCATGCAGAGCATAAGGGACGCTAAGCAACTGGCTTTCTCCTGTAATAGTATAGTTTACTCCGCCGTTAGGGTCGGTTTCGGTTTTTATGAAATATGGTCCATTATCCCAGTGGATCGTGTCAAAGCCCGTATAAGTGCCGCCGATGGTCAATGAAACTAATCCGTTTGCATTGGTGGTGGGGGTTTGTGTTTCCCAATAAACTGCAGTATACGATGGCGGCAGTCCCTGCATAATGCTAATCTTTATGCCAACCAGGGTATTGGTTACAAGTTGGTTGCTATTATTTCGGATCACTGCCTGATAACTCATTTCATCAGGACTTTGTGCCCTTAATGTGGCTGTAAATAACAGTACTGCCAGAATGGTAAACAGTTTTTTCATGGTTTATTTTTTTTAATTTTATTTTGGTTCAGTTTGCTTGTCTGGTTTAAGCCTGGTTACCCGGCCTGATTCGACAACGTGTTAGTTTGGAAAAAACACGGTCTTATTTAGTTTTTATGATTTTAAATACTTTTATTTCTTTATTATCATCGGTTAATTTCAGAAAATATAATTCAGGGGCTAAGCTTTCCAATGAAATAGGTGTTTTACTGTTCGTTACGATCTTGGATTCCAATAAATTTCCATAAACATCATAAAGTTGATAAAACAACTTTTCATTGTTATAGTTTTCGACTGATAATATTAATACCTCAGTGGCCGGATTGGGATAAGCAGAACATATAAGATTAATATCTTCAGCTTGTTTTATCCCTGTAACAACGGATATTTCAAAAGGTTGCTGCACCCCTTGTGCTACCGAGCCATTGGCGCCTGTATTTGTTGTATATACTATCTGGCCAACCGAATAGCTGGCGCTGCCTCCAGTTCCCGAGGCATTACCACCGGCCGTTACCGTTGCCTGTTGAGCACCTGCCTGTGTAAATAAAAACAGGAAAAAAACACCTGGAATTAGTTTAACGAACCTATCTGTTATCGTTTTGTTGTAGCTTTTATAGAATTGTATCATAGTTTATCGGATTTATTGTTTAATGAAAAATAATTAAAAAATTAATTAAATACCAAAATTAAAACAATAAATTAAGAAAAGCAAATCTTCAACACATAGTTTTAAGATATTCAAAATATATCTTATTATTATGATATTATGATGATCTGGCTTGAAAAATGTTCACTACCTATGACCTTTCCGTTGCCGCAGGCTTTCTACTTTTACTCCTTGCACTGAGTCCGCCGCGGCGGATCGAAGCGTCCACTTTTTACTATGTATTACCAGCTCGAACCGCCGCCGCCGCCAAATCCGCCTCCGGAGAATCCGCCGCCGCCGCTGAAACCGCTGAACCCGCCGCCACCGCCAAACGAACTGAAACCCGAACTCCTTGACCCGGAATGATAGCCTGACGAATAGGATGTGTATTTATAATTGAAGTTGTGGTCCATGTGATACATGCTGGATATGATGGACGAAACAAGCAAAGAAGTTGAAAATGTATGGCCATTGGAAGATTGATACCAGTCAGGTTCGGATTGGATAAGGTCGTGGAACTTGTCGGCCCATTCGCTGCCAAGGCCCATCACGATGGCAAAAGCCACAGTTTCGTCGAAGTATTTCGGATTTTCCTGCAGCAAATCGCGGAGTTTTTCTTTTTCGGCTCTCTGAATAAATTCTTTGAAACCGAGTAGTTTATGGTATTTTTCTGCTGCAAAATGTGCACGTTTGGGCATCAGTAGTCCGAAAAAGTATAAGGACATGGAGGTCAGCAGCACAAAAATCTGGAATTGCAACCAGTTTTGTCCAAAAAACAGGGAGAGAAAAATTCCCACACCTAAAAACACAAAAGCAATCACCTTCAGAAAGCGGCTGAAACCTTGTGTTCCCGGTACATAAAATTTATTTGTTTTGGCATAGTCCTGCAAATCTTTGTCAGTAGCATTCATGGTAACATAAAAAGAGTTTTTCAGGGAACTTACTTTAACGGAGTCTTTGTTTCCGGCTTTGAACAAGCCTTCGAACATCTTTTTTTCGAAACTTTTAGCGTTGGCAGGCAGGGGGTGCAGCCGTGTAAGCTCATAATCGATGCTTTTTCCGGGAGCTTTTATCTCTTTGATATTCACCAGCCCGTGTCCTGCCCAGTAATAGATCAGAGATACCAGATCGCGCTTATGAAGTTTGTTATCCCACAGATAACCGGCCTCGGCAGGAGTGATGTCCATTGGCGGTTTGTACTGAACAACAACAGCATCTTTTTTATCTCTTCCGAACACATACCAAAGTATGAACAGCAAAAGGAAAATGATGAATGGCAGTATCAGCAGTTTGTTGTTTTTCCAGATGATTTTCCATGTGAGCAAGCACGAAACCGACAATTTATCGCGCGGAACCGACATGTCGAGAAAGAGGACTTCGCCCTGAAACAGAGGTTTGCTGAGTTTACAGGTGATAGTGTTATCTTTTACCGTGAAGTTTATTTTGTCGGATTCTATGTTGTTGACCAGGAATAAGGTGGAGATATCCGCAGCATGAACATTTTCGGGCAGCGTGATTTGGATAGTTCCTGTTTTGATGGGTTCTGAAAAAGGACTGGTCAGTGATTTGTTGAGGTAGTACCTGCCGTTTTTTCGGGTAAACAATCCAAAAACATCGTATTCATAGGTATACAGGGTATCCTGAGCCGTGCCCGCTGTATTGCCCCAATACACCGAGTTATAAAGGTTGTTTTTGAGGCTGTAATCGTCCTGTATTCCGCTTGCCGAAAGATTTTTGATTATCAGCCTGTTGTATCCGCTCAAAAAGGACCAGTCGGGGAGTTTAGTCCCGTAAGCTTTGTTGTCGGTACTTTTGTCATAATAAGAAAAATTCTCGTTGGCAGTAAAGCTGTTTTCGGTGCTATATGGGTTTTTAAATTTTACCAGATATTGATGCGACACATGCAGGCTGCCGTTTTTGTTGATTTGTATCTGGGTTAAAAAATCCTTTATGTAATGTTTTTTTGCATAGATTTCAAACGGCAGCAGGTTTTTGTTGAAGCCTTCGTCGCTTATTATCTGGGTGAGAAAAATGGGGTCAGTGGAAAACACATTGGAATAGTTGACTACATAAGTTTTTTTGTTTTTGTCAAAGGTTATTTCGGGACTGATGGGATGGTCCTTGTTTAGTTTGTAATACCTGAAGACAGTTTTTTCAATATTAATTTCGGGATCGGCAGAAATTTCAGCGGTGAATCCTTTGAAGGGCTCACCGGCCATTTCACCGTTGAGAGGCCAATTGATTTCTGCAATGCCATTTTTGAACGTAACGGCTCCCCACACGGTGTACCGGTATGTTACTTCCAGCTTATCCGAAAATTTTTCTGTTTCGGAATACAGGCTGATGTATTTATTCTCGCCTTCGTTTTGTGATACAAATTTGGCATTGTTCACGCCTCGCGAGATATAATTTACTTTAATTTCTTTGAGTACATGGTCTTTTATTGTGGAGGAATCATTTGTACGGAGGGTATAAAAGTCTCTGATAAAAGAGGCTTGCGGCGACATCAGCACCACCGAATATTTTTCCTCTACGGTAAGGGAACCGTCGTAGTTAATGTTGATTTTTGTCAGCAGCTTATCGATATAAAAATTTGTTGCCAGATTTTCAATGGGAATGCTGGTGCCGGTGAAGGCGGAGTTGGGGAATTTTACGGCCACGGTCATGCCTTCATTGGCTTTCAGCGGGCTGGTGAGGGCGCCTTTAATCTCGTTTGGAGATACCGTGTATGAGGCTGCCGTGTTTTTTGAGCCTTCGGCCCCGGTAAACAGAAGGACGTCGTTGTTTGTCAGGTTTAACGTTTTGGGCAAAACAATCCTGAATCCTGCTGCTGCAATGTCGCAATCCCATTGATGTCCGATCAGGTTCCAGTAAAATTCGGTGCGGTCGCTGAACTTGTTCAAGGCGCCCCAAACAAGGTATTTTATTACAAAAGTCTGGTTCCCGTTGATGTATTTATCGGCTGAACCGATCTTTATTTTCAGGAAATCGCCTTCTATAGAGGTGCTGAACTCAAAACCATCGACAGCGACATCTTTTATCAATAATTCATAATCGGCGGTCAGGCTGGCTCTTTCGGCCCGCTGCCTGTTTGGAAAATCTACCTGCCGGTATCTGAAAGGCATAGAACGGATGATGCCATGCCTTTCCTCAGTAAAGTGAACCTGTATGGTTTCCGTTACCAGTATGGATCCGTTGGCGTTCATCTGCATATCCACAAAGTAGTTTGTGATGTCAAATGCTTCGGAAAAACCCGAATAGCTTAGCAGGGTTAAAACAATGATGGTAAATATCTTTTTCATGTACTATTTTTTTATTTCCACCTTAATTACGTCGCGTTCGATGGGTTCAATTTCGAAAAAATCGGCTGTTTTAAAACTGAAAAGGCCGGCAAACATATTTCCGGGGAAGGACTGCACGGCCGTGTTGTTGTCGCGCACCAACGCATTATAATACCGGCGGGCATTCTGTATGGTGTCTTCCACCTCAATCAACGAATCCTGCAGCTTCATAAAGTTTTCATTGGCCAGCAGGGCAGGGTAGTTTTCTACGGTAACCAGGATAGTTTTTAGTACGGATATCATATTGTTTTCGGCGGCTTCGTGTTCTTTCAGCGTTGTGGCGTTTTCGGCCTGTGCACGGTACTTCGCCACGTTTTCGAAAAGACCTTTTTCGTGGGCGGCATAGCCTTTCACGGATTCGACAAGGTTGGGTATCAGCGAATAGCGCCTTTTTAACTGCACGTCGATATCGCTCCAGGCATTGCGTATCCTGTTGCGGTAAGAAATGAATTTGTTGAAGTACAGCGCTGCAATAAGCAGAATTAATACAGCGATTCCAATGATAATGTATAATGTCATAAGGTGTAATTTGTTATTCCAAAAATAATGAAATTTTCAGCTTGTTCTGAATGTGGAGGATTTCTTTAATAATTTCCCGAAGATTTCTGAGATTATCAAAGAATTTTGCGTGAAGGGTTATTTACAATAATTTGTAATCACATCGCCGGCAGCCTGGTTGCCAAGATTTGCAGCGCGGTGCCAGTCATCACAGGCGCCAGCGGTGTCGTTCAGGTTGAGGCGTGTCAGTCCCCGGTTGAAGAGTACGATATTGTCTTTGGGGTTATATTGTAAAGCGATGCTGTAATCATCAAACGAGCCTTTAAAGTCTTTCATCATGGCTTTGATGTTGGCGCGGTTGCTGAATGTTTCGCCATCTTTAGGGTCTATGATAAGAGCCTTATTCACATCGGTCAATGCTCCCGTAAGATCCCCCATGATTGCCTTCAGCACGCCCCTGTTGTCGTAAGCATTCTGTAATTCCGGATCAAGCTGTATGGCTTTGTTGTAATCCTTTAGTGCAGAGGCCGTATCGCCCAGTCCGTTATGAGCTATACCACGGTTGTTAAAAGATTCAGCCACAGTGGTGTCAAGCGCAATTGACCGGTCCAGGTCCTGCAAGGCAGCTTTATAATCTTTCAGTTCGTTAAAAATATTTCCCCGGTTGGTCAGGCATTCAGCAAAGTTGGGATGCAGCTGAAGGGTTTTGTTATAATCCTGCAGAGCTCCCTGGTAATCCTTCACATCATTCTTGTAATTTCCCCGCATCCAATAAGCCAGGTAACTGTCGGGGTACTTTTTTATCATATCGGTAAACAGGGTATTGCCGTTTTTCCACACGGGGATACGGTTCCAGGTAAGGATGGCCATGGCTATGATAAATATGCCGCTGATGAAGAGTGCTGTCCTTTTTACTGACTCTTTTTTCAGAGCACTCATCCATTGACCGGCGATATAAAATAATCCGATATAAGATATGTAAGTGTAGCGTTCGGCAGTGATGGCGTTACCCACCGAAATGATCTGCAGCATGACCGAAATAGTTATCAGGAAAAAACCGGTGCCAAAAAGTGTTTCACGACGCAAAGATGTCTTTCTTACCGTGAGCCACGCCAAAAAACCGAGTACAGGCAGCGAAGCGTAACAATACCACGGCAGCATGCCGCCATGAGTTACCGGATAAAAATGCATGGCCGACAGGTGAAAGGGGACAATAAGTTTTACGACATAAAACATCACGCCGTAGGTAAATAAAAAAATCCTGTTAAAAAATGAGTATTCCAACGCAACGTCTTTTAAAGCGCCTTGCTGTGAAAGTAATGCAATGATGCCGAACAGTACTGATAACAACAGAAAAGGTATTTTTTCAAGCCACATTTTTGTATCCGGTTTTCTTCGTTTGTAAAGGTCAATTGCTATCAACAACACCGGCAGGGTAACGGCAGCGGATTTTGAAAGCAGGGAACACACGAACAAAAGAAGGCACAGCAGGTAGTGTTTGCTTTTATGTCCATTAGTGAGGTATTGGAGGTAGATGAGCAGGGCAGAAAGATAAAACATTGAATACATAACGTCTTTACGCTCAGATATCCAGGCGACAGATTCAACATGCAGGGGATGCAAGGCAAACAAGGCCGCAGTGAATAAAGATGTAATCTCTTGTCCGCTGAGTTTTTTGACAAGTTGGTACACCAGGAAAGTGTTGATCAGATGGAGCAGCACATTAAGGATATGGAAGGGCAGCGGGTTGGCTCCATACCAATGAATCTCAAACCAAAAAGTAAGTGTGGTCAGGGGGTGGTAGTTGCCCAGGTGAAAGGAAGTAAAAATTGTTTTAAATGCCTCGAAAGTAAAATTCTTTATGTATGGGTTGTCGAAAAGGTAATCGTCATCATCGAGGCTGGCGAATCCATTGAATAAGGCTCTGGAATAAATGATTGCAGTGGCAGCCAGTATGGTATAAATTATCCATGGGGGAATAAGAAATGATTTTTTTTGTTGCATGGCCTGTACCGGTTTTTGCCGGTTTGAAATGGTTTTCTGTTTTCCTGTTGACTTGCTGGCCATAAGTTGTTTTATTACACTATAGGTTGTTCACAAAAATAATAAAGAAAAACTATTCCTTACAAGGGCAAGAAAACAAGAAGAGGCTGACACAAAATACAGTTTTTTATATTTTTCTCTCTGTGGCTCTCTGTGAACCGCAATAGCGGTCTCTGTGAATCTCAGTGTAATAATAAATTAAAGAATTACACAGAGTACCACGGAGTACACACAGAGTTACACAGAGTACTTTTGAGATAGCCTCTTTTTCAAATACACAGCATTGATTTGTTAATTCTGTTTGTCTTTTACTACTTCAATCACTTCCGGCAGGTCCATCCCTAATGATTTTAGTCTTTCGATGGTTGGCACTCCGTTGGAGGTCCATCCGCGGCGTTTGTACACGGCGTCCAGCAGTTTTTCGTACTGTTCTTCGCGGTATTTGCGGGTGATGGCCAATTTTTCTTCGGTTGATTTTCCTTCGGGGTCGATGCCGATTTTTTCTTTCATTTGTTTGTCGTAGCGTTCCTGGCGGGATTCATATTCTTCGATGGTTACCGGACCGCAGGCACGGTATGGCTGGGCATCGTTTTTGCGCAGACCTTTTCCGCAACGGATATTGAAAACCCGCTGGAACTGATATACCCGCTCTGATTGGATGATCATAGAATCTTTATCAAGGTCAAGGCCGGTAACCGCTTTATAAATGGTTACATAATTGTCGACGTGTTCGGGGACTTTTCCGGGTTCGGCATGGGTGTGGTTATCGGCCGGTTCCACGTCGTTCCAGGGCAGTTTGCATAAACCCTGCAGTCCAAACCATGTGCGGAACATCGGGAAGTAATACAGGGCTTCGGCTTTGTTTTCAAAGGTTGGAATCTGGTTGTTTACCATGTCCATAAAAATCAGCCAGGCTTCGTCGTGTTGAGGCCCTTTGTTAGTCATGGCGTAGCCGCCCTGCTGTGCCAGCGATTCTTTGGAAACATATTGGGAATACTCCAGGCCTTTGTTTTCCATGCCTATATCTTGCAGGAATTTTGGATCGCCCCAGCCTTTTTCGGTAAATATTTCTTTCATTTTATGTACACCTTGTCCGGCAATAACGCCAAAGCCTTCACCGCGCGCGAGCTGATGGAGGAGTTCCATGGCGCCGTCTTCGTTGCCGAAATTTAATTTCAATCCACCGGTTCTTTCTTCATTAATGATGCCGTTTTCATAACATTCCATGACGAAACCAAGAATGGTTCCCCAGCTGATGGTGCATATACCATAGGTGTCGCAATAAAAATTGGCTTCGATGGTCCATTCCGGGTTAAATATTCCGGCGCATGATCCTAAGGAGGCCGCTGTTTCGTATTCGGGGCCGTCAACAATCACTTTAGATCCTTTGTAGGGGCCGGTCCTCAGTTCATAATTATCCACACCCTTGGCGCACGACATATTGCATCCTATCCAGCATCCGTCGGGCATATTCTGCGTGAAACGTTCCTTATATCTTTCGGCGTGCACTTTTATGGCATCGGGGTGGCTTCCAAATTTGAAATTATGGGTAGGGAAGAGGTCGTAATCGTTCATGATGTGTGTCAGGTGGGCGGTTCCGATTTTGCGCATCTGGCATTGCGAGTCGTCGAGTTCGCGCATTTCTTTGTTGAAGCGTTTCCCACGTTCCATGATAGCTTCCAGGTCAACAACATTGTTCAGATTGCCTTTTACTCCGGGAACCTTAGCCACTACGGCCTTAATTTTTTTATCACGCAAAACAGTGCCAATTCCGCCTCTTCCGGCTTGTTTCAGGCGTACCACTTTACGTTTCATGTCGAAAAAAGTAAAGTTCAGGCAGCCGATAAGCGAATGGTCTGCTGCGGTGCCTGCAGAAACTACGGAAACATTCATACGATCTTTTTCATCGTCTGCAAAAACCTCATGAAGCACCTCGCCGATAACATGGCTGTCGATGGGCAGGTCGCCGGCATCATAGATTTCAACTTTTCCGTTAACGCCATCAATATATACGATAACCTCTTTGTCGGATTTGCCCTGAATCTCCATGGAGTCAAAGCCGGCAAATTTCATGAAAGGCCCGAAATAACCGCCGACATTGCTGTCAATGGGTATGTGAGTCTGCGGCGAAATAGCCACGACCAGCGATTTTCCGGAGCCGGAGTATTGGGTGATACCGCATATAGGGCCGGTATTAATCACAATTTCATTTTCAGGGTCGTTCCATTTTGTTTCAGGTTTGGTGGCATCCCATAATAGTTTCAGACCGAAACCTTTTCCCCCGGTGAATTTTTCTTTCATCATTTGCGAAACTGGCTTTTCTTTTATTTCATGGGTGCCCACGTTCACGTACAGGGTACGCATGTTATAGCCTTTTTCAATGGGTTTCAAGGTGTATTGCCATTCCTTTAACAGGCTGTGTTTGCTTTTAAATTCCTGAAGATTCATGATTCGTGTTTTTATAAATATTTGTGTTTACAAAAATAGTTTCTTTTCAGGTACAAAACAAGCGGAAAGCATTAAAAATATTGATATGTAGCGATATGCATATCGAAAAAACGGGCACAAAAAAAACTCATACCGTGATAGAAAAGGTATGAGCTTTTTGATGGGTTACCGAAGTGCTTAGGTATTCATAAAGAGCAGGAACTCTTCGTTGGTTTGAGTAAATTTCATTTTCTCTTTCAGAAATTCCATGGCTTCGATGGGGTTCATGTCGGCCAGGTGGTTGCGCAAAATCCATATACGCTGTAGAACATCTTTTTCGTGGAGGAGGTCGTCGCGGCGTGTGCTTGACGCTACCAGATCGATAGACGGGAACATGCGTTTGTTTGAGAGTTTGCGGTCGAGCTGAAGTTCCATATTGCCGGTTCCTTTGAATTCTTCAAAGATCACCTCGTCCATTTTTGATCCGGTTTCGGTGAGGGCGGTGGCGATAATGGTGAGCGAACCACCGTTTTCTATTTGGCGTGCAGCGCCGAAGAATTTTTTGGGTTTTTGCAGGGCCGAGGCTTCCACGCCGCCCGAGAGTACTTTTCCGGAGGCTGGCGCCACGGTGTTATAAGCCCTTGCCAGACGGGTGATTGAGTCGAGCAGGATCATCACATCGTGTCCGCATTCAACAAGGCGTTTGGCTTTTTCAAGGACAATGTTGGCAATTTTTACATGGCGGTCGGCCGGCTCATCAAAGGTAGATGCAATCACTTCTGCATTTACGCTGCGTTGCATATCAGTAACTTCTTCGGGGCGTTCATCAACCAGCAGTATGATGAGGTACACTTCGGGATGGTTGTGGGCAACGGCATTGGCAATTTCTTTAAGAATCATGGTTTTACCCGTTTTGGGTTGTGCCACGATGAGGCCTCGCTGTCCTTTGCCGATAGGAGTGAACAGGTCGATGATGCGCGAAGTAACCGTCATCTGAGGATGTCCGGTAAGTTTGAGTTTCTTTTCAGGAAACAGGGGGATGAGGTGGTCGAAATTAACACGGTCGCGGACTATTTCGGGGCTTCGGCCGTTGATGTGTTCCACTTTTACCAGGGGAAAATATTTCTCTCCTTCTTTGGGCGGACGGATTCTGCCTTTAACGGTGTCTCCGGTTTTTAGTCCGAAGAGTTTGATCTGCGATTGCGAAACATAAATGTCGTCGGGGGAGTTGAGATAATTATAGTCAGAAGAACGTAAAAAACCATAGCCATCAGGCATAATTTCGAGCACGCCTTCGCTGGAAACGATACCTTCGAAGTCGAACGAATATTCGGGTTGTTTTTCGCGTTGGGGCCGGTTGCGGTTCATGTGGTCGCGCTGTACGCGTTCCTGTTCATTGGTTTTGTTTTCTTCGGCTGCGGGTTCTTTGATTTCTTCAACGTTACTTGTGCCGTTTTCTCCGGCGCTTGCAGCATGGGCGGTTTCGGCTACCGGGGTTTCCTGAGTGCCGGGTTTTACGGATTCTTCATCAGCAGGCTGTACGGGTCGTACGGCCGTTTCGTCTTCATCCAGCGACGGCAGCATAAAATCAAACTTTTTGGCTTCTTCTTCAAAAAGTTCTTTTTTATAATCCTTATCGATTTTTGGCTCTTGGGTTTTGTTTTCTTCAGTACTGAAAACTATTTCGGGTTGTTTCTCCTGAGTTATTTGCTTTTTTGGTGTGTTTTCAGGTTTTTCTTCAACTTTTTCTATAGGGGTATTTTTTTCAAAAACCTTATGTTTATTGAAGTTTTTCGGTTGTCTTTGCCTTTTTTCAGAATTGTTTGACGGATTATCCTGAGGTTGTGCAAAACCTTCCGGTTTGAGTTGGCCGTTTCCGGCTTGTTGTTTCAGTTCAGGATTTTCTATACGTGCTCTGCGTTGGGTTACACGGCGACGTTTTATATTTTCTTCCGGGCTTTTTTCCCGTGGTTTTGGTTCTTCTGGTTTTAATGCCTGCGTATCGAGAATTTTGTGGATAAGCTCTTTTTTTCTAAGGTCTTCGTAATCGGGAATGTTTAGTTTTTCTGCTATTTCCTGTAGCTCTTGAATGCTCATTCCATTCAGGTCAATGATGTTATACATAAAATGTAGATTGGTTAAGAATTAGTCAATTTGGTGAAAATAGTTTGTAAAATGCTGGTTAAATGAAATGTTTCAGGTAACGAATGTTAGTGAAACAGAATTGCAAACGGGGAAATTCGGTGCAAATATACCAACTTTGATTAAAAAATGAAAAAGAAAATTTTATTTGTTTACCATTTTCACATCCATGGCATCACGCAGGCCATTGCCTGTGAGCATAAAGGCCAGCACGGTGAGCATTATGGCAATGCCCGGAGCAATGGCAAGATAAGCCGAATCAAGGATGATGTATCCGTAATGTTCTTTGATCATGGTACCCCACGAGGGCATGGGTGGCTGAACGCCGATGCCCAGAAAACTCAGGCCGGATTCTATGAGTATGGCCGAAGCAAAGTTGGCTGCCGAGATTACTATCACTGGTGCCAGTACGTTCGGTAAAATGTGCCGGAAGATGATGCGTGTGTTGGTAAACCCAAGCGCCACGCCGGCTTCCACAAATTCTTTTTCGCGTATGCTGAGAATCTGTCCGCGCACCACCCGGGCCACCTCTACCCACATGGTGAGGCCCACCGCGATAAATATCTGCCAAAAACCCTTGCCCAATACAAACGTGATGGCAATAACCAGCAGTAAGGTAGGAATGGACCACACCACATTGATAAACCACATGATGAGGTTGTCGACCCAACCTCTGAAATATCCTGCCAGGGCTCCCAGCAAAATGCCGACCAGCAGCGAAATAAACACCGAAATAAAACCTACCGACAGGCTCACGCGGGTGCCTATCATAATCTGGCTGAGCACATCGCGGCCAAAACGATCACTGCCTAATAAAAACTTTTTTGTGAAGATGTGTTCGGTTTCTGTTTTCTGTTGCAGGCTGCTTATGTCTTCAGTGATGGTCTTGCCTTCAATATCGGTAAAAGTAACCGTTGTTTTGGCCGTAAAGATTTTTTGTGAGTCGGGAGGCAGGGCGTACAGTACATCGGCAAGGCTAAAAGATTTTATTTCACCATTGTTGGGTGTCAGGCCCGTATATTCTTCTACAAATATTTTATCACCTTCAAAATAATACCTTTCGATGGGGATGTCCTGGTAGCGGGTTTTTTCGCCGTAAAGCATTTTTTTAAAGAAACCCGTTTTTTCCTGTGGTTCGTTTTTGCATACCCTGAGCATGGTTACGGTAAATCCCGGTTTTTTGGTGGTCAGTTCCAGGTACTGTTGGTTGGCAAAAGGTGTGGAATCAGGGGTGATGAGGTAGCCTAATACAGCCACAAAAGCCAGTAAAACAATAAAAATTACGGAACCCATCGCCATGCGGTTTTTCAAGAGTTTCCGCATGGCAAGAGCAGTTAAAGAACCTGAAGCTGTATAGTGCTTCTTCCTGAACATTGATGCTTGTTTCTGCAAAAATATCATTATCTTTCCAAATAATTTTAAATTAGTTCCTCGATTATTTAATAATTTCGTTTGAAAATCTGTTATGGAAGATTATTGTTATTACAAAAATTTTAAAATTCATTATAAAGTTTCAGGTTCAGGACCGGCTGTGGTGTTATTGCATGGTTTTACCGAATCGCTGGACATCTGGAACGATTTTGCCAAAGGTCTGGCTGTCTCGTATCGTGTGGTTGCTATGGACCTGCCGGGCCATGGACTGAGCGAATGTGTGGCTCAGGTGCATACCATGGAAGTAATGGCAGCCTGTGTAAAAATGGTTACCGATGCGCTGGACATAAAGCAATTCGTGCTGATTGGGCATTCCATGGGAGGCTATGTTTCACTTGCCCTGGCCGCCTTACATCCTGCGATGGTAAAAGGTCTGGGACTGTTCCATTCTCATGCTTATGCTGATAGCGCTGAATTACTCAAAAACCGCATGCGCACCAACAACCTGATCAAAAAAAATCATTATAATTTTTTGAGCGGGTTTATCCCATCTTTGTTTACGCCAGAAAATCAAATGAAATTTGTAAACGAAATAAATGCATTGGTGCAGGGATCAAAAAAAATGAATGTGGACGGAGTGGTCGCCGGCAATGCGGGTATGGCAGAACGAGGCGACCGTACTCATGTTTTGAAAAATGCCGTTTATCCCGTGTTGTTTATCATCGGGAAACAGGATACACGCCTGCCCTTTGATAAGGCGTTGGAACAAATCAGCCTGCCCTCCGACAGCACGGCGCTTATCATGGGTGATGTGGCCCATATGGGTTATTTAGAAGCCAGGGAAAAGACATTTCATGCCGTTAAAACCTTTATTGACAGGTGTTATTCGGATTGTATTTAATAATAAAGCATACAGATTCCTGCTTACAATAAATTGAAGAAATTTTGTAACAAAAATTTTTTCTATTGTCTATATCTCGTGTAATAAATTTGCTGTCTGAAATAAATGTCTTTTTAGAAAAAAAACCAAGCAATTATTTACGTTCAAAACACTAATTTTGTACCTGAAAAAAATTAACTTAATAATAATAAAAAAACAAAAAACTATGAAAAAACTAATTGTGTCGCTGTTCATGTGCTTTTCCCTTTTTATGGGATCTTTTGCAACCAACCCTCCCGATGAAGGAATGTGGTTGCCAATGTTAATCGATCGTCTCAACTATGTTGATATGCAAAAGATGGGTCTGCATCTGACCGCAGAAGAATTATACAATGTTAACAATGCATCGTTGAAAGATGCTATTGTGGGTCTTGGCAATGCCGGACAGCCTGGTTCTCATTTTTGTACTGCCGAAGTGGTTTCCGGACAGGCACTGTTGCTTACCAACCATCACTGCGGTTTTGACGCTATTCAGAACCAGAGTTCGGTGGAAAAAGATTACCTGACCAATGGTTTCTGGGCTTTTAACATGAAAGAAGAATTGCCATGCACAGGAGTTACGGCCTCATTTCTTGTCCGCATGGAAGATGTTACTTCAACTGTTTTAGCTGCGGTAAACGATACCATGAGCGAAAGCGCCCGCAGTTCGGCTATAAAAAAAGTTTCCGATAAACTCGAAAAAGATGCGTCGGAAAAAGGAAAATATTTTGTGGATGTCAAAAGTTTTTTTGACAACAACGAGTATTATATGTTTGTTTATATAGTATACAAAGATGTCCGCCTTGTTGGTGCTCCTCCGTCAGCTATTGGTAAATTTGGCGGTGATACCGACAACTGGATGTGGCCGCGCCATACCGGTGATTTTTCTATGCTTCGCATATATACCGCTCCCGATGGCTCACCTGCTGAATATTCCGACAAAAACATTCCTTTAAAACCAAAGCATCACCTGCCGGTTTCTCTGAAGGGTATTAAAAAAGGTGATTTTGCCATGATTTGGGGTTATCCGGGCACTACCGAACGCTATATGACTTCTTACGGAATACAAACCACCCTGGAACAAACCAACCCTGCCATTATCAATGCAGGAAATATTATGCTTCCGATTATGAAAAAAGATATGGAAGCCGACCCCGCTGTAAGAATAAAATATTCCGCTTCCTATGCGAGTTTGGCCAATGTCTGGAAAAACAAAATAGGCGAAAGCCGCGGGCTAAAACGGCTGAAAGTTTATGATAAAAAGAAAGCCCTGGAAAATGAACTGCAAAAGTGGATTGATGCCGATGAGAGCCGGAAAGCAAAGTATGGCAATGTTATAAAAGATATTGAAGAGGGTAACAAACAATTATTGGCAAATAAATCGGAAGCCAACTTCTGGTATTTCCAGATGATATTGATGAGCTCCAAAACCTTGTTAGCGCCATTATATACTATGGGCATGTCTTCTCTGGTGGAAAATAAAAACACTAAACCGGAAATGTTTAATGACTATAAGGAAACCATCAAAGATCTTTACAAAGACGCCAATACTTCTACTGAAAAGAAATTATTTGCCGCCGGCCTGGAAATCCTCCGTAAAGAGATGCGCGCCGATATTTTTGATGTGATTGATAAAAATTTCAAAGGCGATATTCAGAAATTCACTGATGAAGCATTTAAAACATCCATTTATGCATCGGAAGAAGCGTTCAACGCCTTTGTCAGCAAGCCCAATGCCAAGAAATTCAGCAATGATTTGGTTCGTAAGACTACCATGAGTATCCTGAATTATTACAGAAACAGTGCCGGGGAACAAAAAGCCATAGAAAGCAAGCTGAATAAGGCTACCCGATTGTTCAGCGAGGCTTTGCGGAAAATGCAGCCGGATAAGAAATTCTACCCGGATGCCAATTCTACCCTGCGCATGACTTATGGAAAAGTGCTTGACTACGAAGCTGCCGATGCGGTGCATTACGATTATTTTACTACCCTTGATGGCGTAATGGAAAAAGAAGATGCTTCGAATAGTGAGTTTGTGGTTCCCGAAAAATTGAAACAACTTTATAAAAACAAAGATTACGGCCAATACGGTAATAATGGTGTAATGCCGGTTTGTTTCATTTCCAACCTGGATATTACCGGAGGCAACTCTGGAAGCCCTGTAATCAATGGTGATGGACAATTGATAGGCATTGCCTTTGACGGTAACTGGGAAGCCATGAGCGGTGACATTGCATTCGAACCCGAAGTGCAACGCACTATCAGCGTGGACATTCGTTATGTGTTGTTCGTCATCGACAAATATGCCGGTGCTAAAAACCTTATTGACGAAATTACCATCGTAAAATAAGATCTTAATTTATTTTAAAAAAAGCTGCCTCATCAAAGGGGCGGCTTTTTTTATTATCCCAATTTAAGCAATAGAATTTTGCGAACTTATCCAAATGATTAAACAAACTATTGCTTTAGTTGGGTTTATCCCGACTTAGAAAATGTTTTCCGACAATTTTTCTTTGTCGGGATTACATTTTCTTTGTCGTTTACACACAAAATTGTTTAGCTAATATGCCAATAATCAGGATGCTATGAAGAAAGTGTTCTAATGCGACGTGCTAGAAAACCTTTTATGCGTAATTCGGGATTATAAAAGTTATTTTATTTCCATATATTTGCTACTATATTCTTTCTTTATGAAAAAAATCATTCCATTAATATTTACTCTTTGTCTTTCCCTGCCGGTTTTTTCACAGAACCACGCGCCGACAGCCGTGAATGATTATGTGGTTACAAAACGCGGACATGTGATAGTAGATATTTTAGCTAATGATTTTGATGTGGATGGCGATAGTATTAGTATGCTTTTAATTTTACCACCGGACCATGGAGTTTTGAAGAAATTGTCAGACCGGGAAATTGAGTATACTGCATTTCCAAGTTATCGCGGAGGCCTGGATTCAATTCGTTATAAACTTATGGACAATGGGAGTCCCGTACTGAGTTCATACGGATATGTTATCTTTGATGTTGATAATCCATTAAGTTTTGATTCAGTAGCGGTAAACAATATTTCAGCCTGTGTTAACGCTGATGGGTTTTTATTTGCCGAATACGTACGCATTTCTAGCACAAGTACTAATATATACCCGTGGTTTAGCGTCCCGAAAGGAAAAAAGACCAAAACTATTTATTCAGGAAATGTATGGATTGGTGGATTGGATGATCAGGATTCCCTGCATGTTGCAGCACAAAGGTATTATACTTATGGTTGCGATTTCTGGGCAGGGCCGGTGTCTTCTGCTTATGATTCTTTATATGATGATAAATACAAAAGGTTGTGGAAAATTAACAGGTCAGATATTGACTACCATCTTGCTCACTGGCAGCAACCGGGTTACACTCCTTCACAAATTCTACTCGACTGGCCCGGAAATGGTGATGTGCTGAAAGGAGAATCTCCTGTATTAGCACCATTTTATGATAACAATAACGACGGAATTTATGACCCTTATACGGGAGATTATCCATTAATAAAAGGTGATGAAACGGTCCTTTTTATTTTTAATGACGATCGGGAACAGCATACGGAAACAGGCGGGAAAAAACTTGGCATTGAAGGGGTGGGGATGCTCTATGGTTTCGACTGTCCTTCAGATTCTGCTTTGTGGAACACAGTATTTTTGAACGTTAAAATTAACAACCGTTCTGTAAACACCTACCATAATTCATATATTGCAACATATACTGATTTCAGTTTAGGTGATCCTACTGATGATTATATTGCCTGCGATGTTCAGCGGGGAAGTTTTTATTGTTATAACGGTGATAATATTGATGGTTACGGTCGCCCGCAGGATTATGGGGCTCATCCTCCTGCACAGGCGATTACATTTTTAGGCGGCCCTTATTTGGATTCGGATGGATTGGATAATCCAGCAGGTAATTGTGACGAAAGTGTGAATGGCTTGAATTTCGGAAATTCGGTTATTGATGACGAACGTCATGGTATGAGCAGCTCCGGTCCTCATTGGTGTTTTTCATGTACATTAGAGTTTTGTCCTTCTACCGATGTTGATTATTATAATTATATGCGCGGATTTTGGGGCGGAGGTGCCCAAATGCATTACTGGGGTAATGGTCATCCCGACCAAAGTGCTACTGGCCCGGCATGTTACTTCATGTTTCCAGGCGATACCGATCTCTGCAACTGGGGGACGAGAGGGATTGATCCCGGTGGAACCGAACCATGGACCGAAGAACAGGCGGGCAATTTACCTTATGATCGCAGAAGCGCTGGTTCTTCGGGCCCATTTACTTTTTTTCCTGGAGCGATACAGGAACTTGACCTTGCCTATGTGTTCGCGAGAAATTTTGCAGATACAAATGCAAAGGCCGCCATAACTGTCATGAATCAACGTATTGACAGCGTTCGCAGTTACTTTATAAAAGACGCCACTCCATGCGGAGAAAAGTTTTCCATGTATAAACCCGAGGTGACAAATTCAGATTTCCTTTATTTATATCCCAATCCGGCTTCGGAGTTTGTAGAACTTGAATATTTCTATAACAGTTATTCACGCTTTGAAATCTACGACGCACTTGGTCATCTTGTGAAATCAGGTGATCTTACGGAAACCAGAAAACAGCTGCTCGATATTTCCTCTCTAAGAAAAGGATTGTATTTTATCAGAATTACCGGTGGCATTGACAGTGTCGTCAAAAAGTTCGTTAAATACTGATTTCTCATTTTAAGCAATTGGATTTTCAAATGAGGAATTTTTTTAACCCAATTTTAGCTAAGTTAAAACGATAATGTTTATTCTATTTCAATAAAACAGAAACTTTTACCTTTGTGGCAAAAGCTAATCAGGTTTTAATGGAAATTTATTTTATTACTGCGGAACATGTGAAATTCGACGGTGGCGCCTGCTTTGGGGTTGTCCCCAAATCGTTGTGGGGCAAAATTTACCAGCCCGATGAACACAATATGGTGGACGTTGCTTTGCGCAACCTGCTGGTGGTTGAAAACGGAAGAAAAATTTTGTTTGATACCGGTGTCGGTAATAAGCAGGATGAAAAATTCAGAAGTTACTTTGTTCTGCGTGGTGAAGATAACCTCGTTAATGCACTCGAAGCTCATGGGTTTTCAACCGATGATATCACTGATGTGGTGCACACCCACCTGCATTTCGACCATTGCGGAGGCTCTTTCAGGTACGGCGATAGTAATCAGCCATATCCGGTATTCAAAAATGCCACGCTATGGTGTTCGCAAAGGCAGTGGAACTGGGCCAACAATCCCAACCCCCGTGAAAGAGCTTCGTATCTTAAAGAAAACCTTCTGCCGTTGCAGCAAAGTGGCAAGTTGAATTTTGTAGCTGATGAAACCCTGTTTACCGAAAAAATTTTTTTAAAAATGGTAAATGGCCATACCGACGGGCAATTGATCCCTGTGATCGACTATCATGGCCGTAAGCTGGTGTTCATGGCCGATTTTATTCCCACGACTGCTCATATTTCATTGCCTTATATTGCAGGCTACGACACCCGCCCGTTGCTTTCCATGGAAGAAAAAGAAGGCTTTCTGGCCGAAGCCGTCGAAAATCATTACCTGCTGGTGTTTCAGCACGACGCTTTGAATGAATGTTGTACGGTGCAGCAAACCGAAAAAGGCGTGAAAGTGAAAGAAAAAGGAAGGTTGTCGGATTTTTTATAAACCGCTTTTCACTGAATTTACGAATAATTATTTTGCAGTTGTTGGGGCTACAGGAAACAAGACTTGTTCAATAGCATTAATATACTCCTGTTTGGGATACAACCCTACCATCATCTGTGGATCGCCGTTCATCGGACACAACAATACTGCGGGAATGCTGCTGATATTCAGGTATTGGGATACCTGCTGGTTGTGGTCGGTATTGATTTTGTAAACTATCAGTTTTTCACCGTATTCAGCAGCTATTGCTTCCAGGATAGGGGCGAGCTTACGGCAGGGAGCGCACCAATCAGCATAAAAATCAATAATGCAGGGCTTTTCACCAAGATATTTGAATTTTTTTTCACTGGTATAATCAAAAACTTTCGCGCGAAATGTTGCTTCATCAATCGTAGTCGGCTTAGAAACTACCTGTTCGGCTTTTTTTTCCGTATCTGCGGCAGCGTCATCTTTTTTTTCTGTCTCACCGGTGCTGTTTCCGCATGAGGTAACTATCAGCGCAGCAATAAGAAAACCAAGGATTTTTCTCATAAAAATTTTTTTGCAAAGTTACAAAATATCTTCTCCGTTTTGGTGGGTTGTTATAATTAATCTGTTGGCAGAAGGCACCCCGTAGCTTTTTACACGATTTCAGCAGGTAATGAATCCATAACTCCGGACGCTGAAATTAAATTTAACAAAACATCATTTTTAATAGCTTTAAGGAGGGGGATTTCCTGTGATTATATTATCAAATATTAATGTCCGGTAAAAATTAAACTTGTAATAAAGGATGTAAATAAAAAGATCCGTTATTTACCTCTGTCCTAAAGGAAGAATTGATTTTCAGCAATTTACATCCTTTAGGACTGAGGTAAAATAAATTGCTGAAAAGCAATTCACCCTTTGCTAAAAACAAACCCCTATTGAATAAACATCTACGCAAAACCTCATTCCAATATGGCTTTTCATCAATTTTTCAGATTTTACCGGACAACAGTGATTATCAAATTTAGCTTACATTATCAGGGAACAATGAGTAATTTTGCAACCTAAAACAAAACACTTATGAAAGCAACCGACGCCATTATGCAAAGATTCAGCCCACTGGCATTTACCGATGAAATCCCGGGCGAAGAAATCCTTATGCAATTGTTTGAATCTGCCCGCTGGGCGCCTTCGGCCTTTAATGAGCAACCGTGGAGGTTTGTCTGCACCAGCAAAAATGAACCTGAAAAATATAACAAACTCTTTGATTGCCTGGTGGACGCCAATAAGGAATGGGCGAAAACAGCGCCGGTATTGATCCTGGTGATGGCAAAAAAGAATTTTTCGTACAACAGCAAGCCTAATTATTTTCACATGTACGACACCGGCATGGCCGTTTCAAATCTTATCATCAGTGCTATGGAAAAAGGCATTTATGTGCATCAGATGGGTGGTTTCAGTGCAGAAAAGGCCCGAGAAAATTTTAATATCCCTGATGAATATGCCATAATTTCGGTGGCTGCCTTAGGTTACCAGGGCGATATTGCCGTGTTGCCTGCCGCGTTGCAGGAAAAGGTTAAGAAAGCCAGGACCAGAAAACCCCTGGGTGAATTGTTTTTAGTATAGTTTTTTGAAGGCTTTTCCCAGCATCTTTATGATTTCTCCTGCCGTGGTGGCTTCATAACCATTGCGCTTTGCCGACAGGTCGCCTGCCAGGCCGTGAACATATACACCCAGAATGCAGGCCTCAAAAGGTGTGTAGTTCTGTGCCAGCAACCCGGTGATGATACCGGTAAGCACATCGCCGCTGCCGGCTGTTGCCATACCCGGATTTCCGGTGGAATTAAAATAACAGTCACCCGCGGGAGTGCTGATACAAGTATAGGCTCCTTTTAGTACCACATACACTCCGTATTTTTTTGAAAAAGCAGTTTGTAAGGCCTGACGCTGATATTCATTGTTGCTTTTGCCCGCTAGGCGTTCAAATTCTTTCGGGTGTGGTGTAAAAATGGATTTTTTCGGTACAAAAGACAGCCAGGTTTTGTTTTCGGCCAGGATGTTGATAGCGTCGGCATCAATAACGAGCGGAGAAATGCAGTTTTGTATCAGCAGTTTCAGGGCTTTCTGAGTCTTATCGTCCGTGCCGATGCCGGGGCCAACTCCCACGGCATTATATGTATCGAGGTCGATATTGCCTGAGATGACGTGCTTGTCTTCATC
>JAGNBV010000147.1 GCA_018004645.1 Bacteroidales bacterium | reverse complement strand
AGGAATTTCTGCTTTTGCTAAAACACCTATTAATGAACTATTTGCCAAACAACAAATCAATCAAAATGTCAATGAACAACTTAATTTATTTAATTTCAATCAAATATTAACGCATCAGTAATGATTGGTAATTAATAAATCTGCCTGCTACGACAACAAAATATCAGAAAATATATATAAGTCAGTCGGATACATCAATGGACACAAGAAGAAAACTACAAAGGCCAACCAAGAAGTTTAAATTTTGTGATGGTTCATTTTTTTTCAAAGCAATAAAATTTACGTTATTTTTGCTATATATATACAGATTATGAAAACTTTCAGATTATTTTTAGCATTATTCTTTACCGTACTATTTTTCGAAAAAGCCGCTGATGCGCAAGTTATACAGGGCGATACCATGTCGTTCTGGTCGGTTACCTACATCGACTGGCCTCCATTGGCCGGCACACCGCAGCGTAAAGTACATGCGGTATGCGACAAGGTGGGTGAGCACTGTTATATTTTCAGGGAAGACACACTTGCTCCATTCCCGCAAGCCCAGTTAGACACGCTGGTTCACCGCTTCGACCAGCACTTTGTGCCTGAACTCACCACCTTGTACGGGCCTATGCCCGATGCCCTCGACGCAGACAGCCATGTATTCATCCTTATTTTTGAGGAACAGGACTGGTGCGGATACTGGGACCCCGCGCAGCAGATGACCGACAGCATGGTATTTGCCACCTGGGGCAGCCACAGCAACGAACATGAGATTATCTATATTGCCTCAGATTGTTTTTACAGCGCCCCGTCAATCACCGCACACGAATTCGGGCACATGCTACACTGGGGCCGCGACCACTCGCCTGAACCGCCCGCAAACCCCGTTCAATACTGGGAAGATGTCTGGATAGACGAAGGCTTTTCTACCTTTGCGCAACTATACCTTACCGAAAACATCTTCGCGCCGGATATACAAGATCTTCAGACATTTTTTACCGGCAATCCCGACATACCTCTGATTTATTTTTCCAACTATAATCAGGTAAAACTCTGGACACTCTTTATGTTTGAACATTATGGCGGATGGAATTACATTGAGGCGCTGATAGGCAACCAGCTCAACGGTATTGCCGGCATGGACAGTGCACTGAGGCAAATCGGAGCGCCGGCAACCTTCAACGAAGCCTTCCTGCATTGGTCGATTACCAACTTTTTGGATGACTCCGGCTATGATAACGGGAGATATGCTTACCACCATTACAATTTCAATCCTTGCGCCATCACAGCTTCACATAATACATATCCAACCGGAATATGCAATCAAAGCGTGAATCCCTACGGTTCGGATTATATTTGCTTTCAGGTTCCGGTGCAAGGTTCAGTTCCGACACCCATGTCCATCGAATTTTCAGGAGATTCCACTTCAAAATTTTTGCTTGCTGCCATAAAAACAAGCCTGCCCGGCAATACGGTAAAGGGTGTTGAATATCTTATCCCCGACTCCGCCGGCCATGCGGTGATCAATGCCGACAGTCTGGGCGTTGCCTTCGACCAGATTGTGCTTGTGGTCTGCAATGTGGATTCTTCTTTACATGAAGGCGAAACAGCCTCATACTTCTATTACACCAGTAGCACAGCCGGGACAGAAAAACTTGATATTACGCCCGGCTTGCAGATTTTTCCCAACCCTGCCAAAAGCCGGATAGTAGTAAAAGCCGATGCAGCCCTTGCCGGGACTCCATACACGATTTACAATCATACCGGACAAGTGGTGGCCTGCGGCACTCTTCAAGAGGAAACCACGGTCATTGACATCAACAGCCTGGCCGACGGCGTTTATATTTTCAATACCGGCAAGGATTATAATCTTACCTTTAAGGTTATCAAAAAGTAAATTATGAAAAGCAGGTGGAGCACTAATAATTTGTTGTTTGTGGCGACCTGCATGGTATTTTTATTTTGTTCATGTATGCAGCCATCGGCTGATTCTGAAAAGCCAGCACCGACAACGTCATCCCGGGACGGCACTATTGAAAAATACCTTGATACACAAGTAATGCAGCCAGGCTTCGGTGGCAGGATATTCAGCGCCTTCAAAGTTTTTTCGGAGGAAGATGATAAAGTGTACCTGTGGGCATTTTTGCAGGAATATTATGAAAAAGACGGCAAAACCCTGATGGGCAGCGGATGGTCGGTACCTGTTGTGCTGGAAATTGAAAGAAATACCAGTGAGATTACTATCAAAGGCCACAAAACTCCCCGCGATGGAGAACAATATGCACAGGACATCAAAAAAATGTTTCCTAAAAATATCCGGACGCAAATCTTCACTTTCCCCGGTTCTGATGAAATGCAGGAGCTACAGCGGTATTCGGCTGCGAGGGCGAAAAAACCTTAAGACTGGATTTTTACGATTTTCTGTACTACTTCCTTTTTATCAAAAGTGAATTTGATGTAATAAACTCCTGGCACCAGACCCAGTTCAGCACCATCAATATCGAGGCTGTGGACACCTTCCTCCTGTTTTTGATTGTTTACCATCACTGCAATAGTTTTTCCGGTGATATCATATAATTCCGCGATAACATCCATGGACTTTCTCAAAAAATAAGTGCAACTGGTCATCCCTGCAAAAGGATTGGGATAGGTATTCAAAGCAAAATCGGCGGCAGTATACTCCATAGTTCCAAGGGCATTCTCTTCAGCCGTTTGGGCTTCCTGCGGGCTGTAATAAGCCAGCGTTTCGATATTGGGGACTTTCTCATAGCTTCGCTGATACTCTTTGTGGCTCATCATCACCAGCGGGTACCTGTATCCATCGGCAAACCAGTAATACAAAGTATGTGTCAGGTCGATGGTGGAGCATGGGTTGTATTCAACAGCGGTTTTCACCACCTTAACACGCAGGGCATTCTTTATGGTTTTGTCGGGCATCCTCAGCGTTCCATAGGCGTCGGCACTCACCTGATATTTGCCCTCAAACGTTATACCCCGCACAATCAGATAATGGGCTTCGCCGGCAAAAAAATCAACATAACTGTCGCCATAAGCAAAAGGATACTTCATTTTGGTAATAGGATCAGTATAAATCAACGAAATGTCTTTGGTGGTATAACCCTTTAATTCAACCCCGTTTTCATTGATTTTGTTATAATATTCGTAACCGTCTTCCCCGGTAACTGAATTATAGTTGACGGCATCCATCAGCGGAGCAGCAGGCTCTATGCCTACATTAGAAATGATTTCCTTACCGTTAAAAACAATTTTCGCAAAGTCCCAGTTCTGCCCGCCGCCTGCCACACCAGGATCTACATAATCAAAAGCGTAGTATTTCGGGGCATCGCCATTACGGGGTGCATTAGTCATAAAAGTAAGCCGTGTCTGGGCGGCAACAGTGAAAGCAAATACAAAAAATGTCAGGTATAAAAACAGCTTTTTCATAAGTTTGAGTTTTGTACAAAAATACAAATATTTTTTGTAATTGGCAAGTTGCGGTTGGAATATTACAAACAGGGAAGTGTTATAAATGCCCGTCAGGCTCAATGAAAAAATTGCCAAATACTTTTATTTACAGATATTATTTTTCTGTATCTTTAACGGACAAAAAAACATACTCATGGATCCTGAAAAATTACTGACCGATGTGTGTTCAATAGCCCGCACTGCCGGATCATTTCTCAAGTCGGAAATACATAAAATATCGGAAAAAAACATTGAAACCAAGTCGGAACATGATTTTGTTACTTATGTGGACAAGGCTTCCGAAAAGTTTTTGATTGAAGAACTTTCTACCCTCTTTCCCGAGGCGGGTATCATAGCCGAAGAAAGCCGGCAGGCAAAAAACGCACATCGTTTCAACTGGATCATCGATCCCCTCGACGGCACATCCAACTATATCCATGGCATGGCACCCTATGCCGTAAGCATTGCCCTTACTGATTACGACAATGAAATTCTCGGTGTGGTTTATGAAGTAGGACAGGATGAGTGTTTCAGCGCATCCGTCAACGGTCAGGCCAAGCTCAACAACCATCCTGTCAGGGTGTCTGCTACTCCCCTCCTTACCCAGTCATTTATTGCCACAGGGTTCCCAAGCAGGGATTATTCGCGGCTGCCGGAATACATGGAACTCATGAAGGCCCTGATGTTCGAATCGCATGGTATCAGGCGCCTGGGGTCGGCCGCCACCGACATTGCCTATGTGGCCTGCGGCAGGTTCGACATTTTTTATGAATACCACCTGAGTGCCTGGGATGTGGCGGCAGGCGCTTTACTGGTAAAACAAGCCGGCGGAAAAGTGAGCGACTTCAGCGGAAAAAACAACTATCTTTTTGGCAAAGAAATCATCACCTCAAACGGTCATTTGCACAAGGATTTTCTTGAACAATTAAACACGTTTTTCAACCATGGATAATCGGATTGTCTTAGTAAAATATGACATCACCACCCTACATGTTGATGCCATTGTAAATGCCGCCAACAACAGCTTGCTGGGCGGCGGCGGCGTGGATGGCGCCATACACCGGGCTGCCGGCCCTGCATTGTTGGAAGAATGCAGAACCCTGAAGGGCTGCCCTACTGGACAGGCCAAAATCACAAAAGGATACCGGCTGCCGGCAAGCCACGTAATTCATACCGTCGGGCCTGTCTGGCAGGGCGGCAAAAACCACGAAGAAGACCTGCTGGCTGCCTGTTATCGCAACGCACTCCAACTTGCCGTGGCAAACAACCTCAAAAGCATAGCCTTCCCCAACATCTCCACAGGCGTATATGGGTACCCTATGGTACCGGCTGCAAAAATAGCCATCAGGGAAGTGAAGGAATTTTTGAAAAATAACCAAACGTTTGAAAAAGTCGTTTTTTCGTGTTACGATTACGAAAACTACGAACTGTACAAAGAGCTGCTGGAAAGAGAATAAAACAAAAGGTTATGAGAAGCATGAAGGGCCTTTTAAAGCCCAAACACCTCGCTAATACTCGGTTTTTTTATCGTTGACCACCCACAGCTCAAAGGGCTTGTTGAGATCTTTGTGTTTCACATTGATAAACAGTATTGACCGTTGTTCGTAAGGCAAGGGTATCTGCTGATAAATAAAGGAATCGTCGAAACCTGCTGCCGAGGCTTCTTTTTGTGTGGCGGCAAAGAAAACCCGTGCCGGACGGGCCCAATAGATGGCTCCCAGGCACATGGGACAAGGCTCACAACTGGTGTATAAATCACAGCCATCTAGCTGAAAAGTACCCAGGTTTTTGCAGGCATCACGTATGGCCATAACCTCTGCATGAGCTGTGGGATCGTTGGTGGTAGTCACCACGTTGGTGCCCTGCCCGACCACTTCGCCGTTACGCACCACAATAGCTGCAAAAGGGCCACCCGTAAGCGATAAGGCATTCGCGCCGGCCATTTCAATTACCCGGCGAATGAATTTTTCATGATTAGTGTTTTCAGGAATCATTGTATCTTAATTGCGTTCTTAACTTTTTGTTTCGACA
>JAGNBV010000040.1 GCA_018004645.1 Bacteroidales bacterium | reverse complement strand
CCGGGATGCCAAAAGATTCTGCGAAAAACATGGGGGCCCACCTCAACAGCACTGCCGACGACTTCGGCATCACGTTTTATCCCGGCGAAAAAGCAGGATTCTTCAGCTCTAACAGGGACAGCTACGACCTCAACGACGATATCTTTGAGTTCGCCATCGTAAAACCCGAAAAAAAGCCATACACCATCCTGGTCATGGACACCCTTACCCGTGAGCTCCTCGAATCAGGCATTGAGGTTACCGACAACGAAACCGGTGAAAAGACATCGCTCACCGAGAAAGAAGGCACCTTTACCGTGAACCTCTTTCCCGGGTGCACCCACAGCATCAACGCTAAAAGCGAAGGCTATGTCCCCAAGAACAATATCGAATATGTGACCCCGGCAGATAACTCCGAACCTTTTGAGATTCTTCTCAAACAGCTGCCCCCGAAACCAAAATATTTTATTGCCGGCACGGTTTACGAAGTCCTGGGAGACAAGAGCAAGATCAAGGTGGACAGTACCCTGATACAAATTACCGACCCCGGAAACAACGTGGTGTATTCGCATATCACCGACACCTCGGGCACCTATTATGCACCGGATCTGAAACCAAGAACCACTTATGTGGTTACTGCTTCGCCTCCGGGATTTTTCAATAAATCAGAAATAGTGGACTCTATTCCCAAGGGAGGTGCCATCCGTGACTTTTATGTCTCCAGAATCGTGGTGGGCAAGGCTATAAAGATAGAAAACATCTATTTCGACTACGACAAGTCCAATATCAGGCCCGACGCTGCCATAGAGCTTAACAAAATCGTAAAGCTACTCAACGAAAATCCTGCTATTATCATCGAACTCGGTTCACATACCGACTGCCGCGGGAAGAAATCATATAATGAAGGCCTCTCGGACCGCCGTGCCAAATCAAGCGCTGCCTATATCATCAGCCAGGGTATTGATGCCAGCCGTATCAGCGGAAAAGGGTATGGCGAAAATGTGATGATCGTCAACTGTCCCTGCGAAGGCGCTCAAAAATCAAACTGTTCCGAAGAAGAGCACCAGCTAAACAGACGTACCGAATTTAAGGTTACCGGATTTGTAAAAGGGGTGGGCAACGTGAACATGAAAAGCGATAAGCCAACCAATGTGATCACCGACCCAAAACCAGCAGGAAAATAATGGCAACCCAAATTATGCAATAGGAGTGTGCAAACCAGACTTGGTGTCCGCGGTGAACGGTTCAAAGCCTGATAGCAAGATCTGAATTGCATACAAAGTGCTTTGGGGATAGCCTCGTTTTATGGCTGTTTGAAACGATGGACTCAAATTCCTATAATACCAGATTGAAATATCAATTAGTCCAATTGGACTAATTGATATTTCGGCTTATTGTCTGCTTGTCTACGATAATCTGACAGGGTTATAACGATTGTCAAAATATCTTCCCAGAGGTACAAGCGAGTGAAGCAATCACGATAATTCCAATCTCGTCAGCTCCGATATCGATAGCAATCGGAACTATCGGAATCGGGAGGACTATATTTTACAATCCAAATAAACCTACATTTTTTTGTAGTGTTTAATTGGATAAAAGCTTATAAAGATAGAGCCAATCGATGATTAATGGATGAGTTTTAATATCATCGTTTTTTCTTTTTCAATACCTGAAAACTCAAGTTTAAACGTATATAAACCGGAAGGAAGGTCTTTTTGTGTAAACACCACAGAATGTTTGCCCCCCGGTTTGTTTTCGTTTACAAGATCGGATACAATTTCTCCCAATGCATTGTAAACACTAAGTTTTACAGATCCTTTATCAGGAATATTGTAGGTAAGCGTAACATCATTGGTGAAAGGATTCGGATAGCCTGTAAACTCAAAGCCCTCATCACTGTTGTTGCCTTGTACATAAATCCTGGGCATCAATAAATAGGCGTTGTCATCCTCTTCTCCATATTGATTTCCAATAACCCCAGTACCAGCCAGCGTGAAATCCAACGCACCCGGTTTTAACCTGTTTTCCGAACGGAAACTAAACCTGATTAACTCATCTTTGGGCGCTACACTGAAGAAATCAGTGGTGGCAAAAACCACCCTGATAACACCATCAATATCTGTAACTAATAAATCATTGTCGTTGGCAATTATTTCATCCATAGGGGGATTTATCACCACATTTCCACTTTTGCTGTTATTAGGCATAGAAACACCAACCAGTTTGAATTCTTTGTCCGGATATTTTAATTCTAATCCCAGGGCGGCCAGATCAACCATTTTGGAGCTGATTCTTAAAGGAATATCGAAAACATTAGAATTATTAATATTTATCGATTCGTCTGAATTATGTATGATATTTACCGGCAATGATTTTGCCATATTCCATGTATACAAGGAGTCTAAATATTTGTTGCTGGAAGCATTATAATCGCCATAGGAAACAACGCCAAGCACTATGCTAAGGTCCGTTCCTGCAACAGTAATATTCGTGTTTAGCTCTGGCCAGTTGCCTTTAGGATAGTTGGCCAAAGGTAAATAAGGTTGGCCGATCTTTGCTCTCAGCCTGCCGATATCAACGGCATTCACGGTAGCATTGTTGTCAACATCGGCAGCCTTTTTATGAATGGATGAAAAATCCCTGGATGGGTCAAGGGTAGGGTTGTGACCTACATAATACTTCATTATGGCCACATCAATGGCATTAATGTCGTTACTGGTTTGCATCGTGTCGGCGGTATATTTGTCGTACGACAGGACATAGTCGCCATTGTTAACATTGGTAAACTGAAAATTTCCCGTGGCGTCGCTGGTGTCTCGTGCCAGTTCGTTTCCCGAGCCGTCTTTCAACACTACAACTACCTGATCAATGTCATATATCATGGTGCCATAGGTAGGTACATTGGGTGCAGGGTTACCGGCATAAGCTTTTTCGAGATACCGGGTTTTTCCGTTTATGGTAAAGGCAGTGTTGCCCTTGGTTATTGTTACCGTGTCAGTTGCAACACAACCATAATTATCCACGGTAACAGTATAGGTGGTGGTAACTGAAGGCGAAGCCAATGGCTGGGCTGTCGTTGCATTGTTAAGTCCAGTAACGGGGAGCCAGCTAATAATTCCCGGCCCGTTTGATGCTGAGCCAATGGGGATGGGTGTTCCTGAATACGTGGCTGCATTACCGGCCTCGGCAAGGGGTGATGCATAAATGGCAGCGGTAACTTCGGAGCGGTCGCTGGTGCATCCCGGCAACTCCACCTCCCAATCGTAAAAGTAATAGTAATATCTTAATGGGTTTGTGCTTGCAGTAGTCGTGATAATACTCAGCACATCAGGTACGGTAAACGGGAAAATATTAGCAGTGCTGGATTGGTCGCGCCACAGGTAGCTATAACCGGGAACAACCAGTTTCAGGCCGGTTCCTGCAGGAACATTGAGATTTAATGTTACCCTGCTTTCACCGTTGGGTACAGCCGCAGTAACGCTGCTGATAGTGCCATTTGATGCATTCAGCAAACTGAATGTCCTGTTGTTGGTGCCGCTGGCATAAGAATATACTTTTATTGATTTTAATATAAATGGCTGATAGGCATCAAAAATCAATCCATGTTGGCCGCTGATATTGTAATTACCCGTGTTGGTCTTATTGGTTCGGCCGGTATAAACCGTCGCTCCTCCAAGCTGACTTTCAACATAATAATTCGTAGTTGTGGTCAGATAAGGTGTTGTATAGGTTGTTCCGGTTGCAAGCAGGTTGCCTCCGGTTGCGGCATCGTACCAATTCAGCGTTCCGGCGCCTGAGGCCGAGAGGTTGATGCTGGCTGGGCCGCAATTGGAACCACCGACAACAACAGGCAACGAAGCAACATCTATCGTCAAGTAGTCTGTTTTTGTAGCCTGATTGCTGCCACAGGCATTTGTTGCCGTAAGGGAAACACTGTAAACTCCGCTGACGTTGTAGTTGTGTGAAGGATTTTGCAGGGTGGAGGTCTGTCCATCGCCAAAATTCCATAACCATGAAATAGGCGTGCCGCTCGTATTGTCGGTGAATTGTACAAATCCGGAACAGCTGGTCGTTGTTGGAGTTGCAGTAAAATCAGCAATAGCGGGGGAGCTTAAGCTCACCGTGGTGTTTACTGCTGGGCTGGTACATCCTCCCACGGTCACTGTAACCGAATAAGTACCAGCATTGGCTGAGGATGCATTGGTAATGGCCGGATTTTGTAACGTGGAAGTAAAGCTATTTGGACCTGTCCAGTTATAAGTAGCGCCGCTTATCAAAGGTGTGCTGAGGTTTATGGTAGCTCCGGCACATACCGGTGAATTGCTGCTGGCTGAAGGCGCTGCCGGTAAGGCATTGACCACTACGGTGGTGGTACCCGCTGTGCTTACGCATCCCGAAACAGATATTGTGACAGAATAATCTCCCGCCTGGGCTGTTGTAGCGCCACTGATGGACGGGTTTTGTGACGAGGACGTAAAGGAATTAGGCCCTGTCCAGGAGTAACTGGCCCCGGAAACCGTGGGTGTGGACAGGGTAATAGTGGCACCCGCGCAAACCGGCGAATTGCTGCTTGCCGATGGTGTCGCAGGGGGATTGGAAACAACTACGCTGGTGGATCCGGCTGGACTTTTGCATCCTGCTACGGTGATATCCAAATAGTACGTGCCGGCCATCGAAGCATTAGCCCCGGAAATGCTTGGGTTTTGTAAGTTAGAAGAAAATGAATTGGGTCCCGACCAATTATAGGAAGCTCCTGAAACTGTCGGAGTGGAAAGGTTTATGGTGCCTCCCACACAAACAGGCGAATTGCTGCTGGGTGCCGGGGTGGAGGGTAGCGGATTTATTACCACCGAAACATTGCCTGCCAGGCTGGGGCATCCGCCTTGCGTTATGGTCACGGAATAGGTTCCTGCGTTGGCTGTGGTCACATTGGTGATGATAGGATTTTGTAAGGTTGAAGTAAAGGAATTTGGGCCAGTCCAGTTATAAGTAGCTCCCGTCACGGTGGGAGTGGATAACATGAGGGTACTCCCTGCACATATCGGTGAATTACTACTGGCTGTTGGGGTTGCTGGTCCTGACACTACGCTGACATTGGTAGTTCCGGCGGCACTGGTACATCCGGAGAAGGCTACGGTAACCGAATAATTGCCGGCCATGGCAAGCGTGGCATTGCTGATAGAAGGATTTTGCAGGCTTGAAGTGAATGAGTTCGGCCCGGTCCAGCTATATGTCGCACCTGATACGGTCGGAGTGGTCAGGTTTATAGTGCCTCCGGCACATACCGGAGAGTTGCTTCCTGGTGTTGGGGTTGACGGAGGCGCACTGACAACTACAGCTGTAGTGCCCGCCAGGCTGGTGCATCCGGCTACTGTCACGGTAACTGAATAGGTGCCGGCATTAGCGGAAGAAGCATTGGAAATTGATGGATTTTGCAGTGTCGAAGTAAAGGAGTTTGGACCTGTCCAGTTGTACGTAGCGCCTGAAACTGCAGGTGTCGAAAGGTTGATAGTGGTTCCTGTACATACCGGTGAGTTGCTGCTGACCGTTGGGGTGGCAGGCAGTGCGTTGACCACCACGGTGGTGGTTCCCGCGGCACTGGCACATCCCGCAACCGTGCGGGTGACCGAATATGTTCCTGCCATTGCGGTTGTGGCATTGGTAATACTGGGGTTTTGCAGGGTGGAAGTAAACGAATTGGGCCCCGTCCAGTTATATGTTGCGCCTGACAAGGTAGGTGTGGTGAGATTGATAGTAGATCCTGCACATACCGGTGAGTTGCTGCCGGCTGTTGGAGTGGATGGTACTGAATTTACCACCACAGTGGTGGTGCCTGCCGAACTTATACAGCCGGATACAGTTACCGTAACGGAGTATGTTCCCGCATTGGCGGCTGCAGCGTTGCTGATGGTCGGATTTTGTGATGTTGACGTAAACGAATTGGGCCCTGTCCAGCTATAGGTAGCCCCGGTAACAGCAGGCGTGGATAAATTTATTGTGGAACCCACGCAAACAGGTGTATTGCTCGATGGTGATGGCGTTGCCGGAATCGCATTGACGGTCATGGTGATCGCATTAGATGTGGCAGGACTGCCAATAACGCCTGATAAATTGGAGGTCATAACACAAGTGATGATATTTCCGTTGGCAAGGCCGGATGAGGAATAGGCGGCATTGGTGGCGCCCGAAATGGCTGTTCCGTTGTTATACCACTGGTAGGTTGGTGCGGTGCCACCATTTACCGGTGTTGCCGTGAATGTTACCGGTGTACCGGCGCAGGTAGGATTGGTTCCTGATGTAATGGCGATAGAAACCGATGCAATAGGAGCCACGGCGCAGGGGAGTTGAAAGGAGTAAACCCTGGTTTCCTGCCCCGAAGCAGAAGACACATATTCACCTGTATGCCAAAAGGTGACACCATCAGGATCCAGAGAAGTGTGAGAATAATCACCGTAACGGTTATAAGAGGATTGAGAACCTGTTCCTGCTATAGCAGTAGTTTCTGTAAAGGTCATGGTTCCTAAGGGGTCGCCGGAGCACCTGCCGGTATAATAAAGACCAGGATAAATCGATGTGGAAGATTTAGCATAGCAGAGCGCGATATTGCCATTGTCGTCCATGGCAGCGCTCGACATCCAGCGGGTAGCCGCATCCGGTGCATAAATCCCCTGTTGATAAACTGACCAGGTGCCTGAAATCTGTCGCAATTCACACCAGTAAATGGCTCTTTGCCGTGGACTGTTAGAAATTAGTACGCCCCAGGTCAGCACTACGTTGTTATATCCCGACCATGATCTCCAGGGTACCCTATACATTATTACGCCGCCTATCCCGTCAAGGTACTGGCCGTTAGGTTGCGGGCAGTCATTCCAACTGGAATTATATGAGGCATCAAAAGCATCTGTATTTACTTGCGTGGCCGCCGAAATTGTCGCGGACCCAGAAGTCCAGTTTGTGGTCATGTTCCATATTTTTACACCATCGGTGCCTCCGCCCCAGGCATTATCGTAGTATGCAAAGAAGGGGAAGGGAGTGCCGGAGGGCGGAAGGGTTGCATTATCCGCTGCATCGGCAGGTAATGGAATAAAAAATGCAGAAACAGAACCGGTGGTGAATGTTGAATAAATGCCTCTGGCGCCTGAGCCGCCGGTGAGCATGACGCTTCTTTCAAAAACATAAACTTTATCCGTGGTTTGATTACTGGTCATATAATAGCCATCATGCCAGATTGAAAATTTAAGATAATCAGGGAACTGGGGAGAATTATAGGTCCAGGTGTAATAAGAACCTGTCGGATCATTGGTTTGCGAAATAGCTATATAAATTTTTTTGTCTGTTGAACTGCCGAACTGGCTTAAAAACCAGCGGTCAGCAAATTTATCGTACATCACGATAGGGTCACCGTTGTTAGAGGTTAAATTCCACAAAGTTCCTAACTGAAAAGACATTAAAGCTGTTCCTGTTTTATTGAAAATTCTAACGGTGGTGGCATTCACCATCTGCACATAATGACTTGGGCCTACCGCTCCAGTAGGATCCGGCGGAAAGGCGCTACTTGAGGCTCCCGCAAAGTTTTGTAAAATGGCTTTGTTTTGAGGAATCCCACGTTTACCCATGGCAACCTGAATGATTGATGGATCATTACCATATTCAGGGCCGTCTTCTGCAGAAAAAACAAAGGTTTGAGGTGGGCGGTTTTTACGGTCGGGCGATACCCATATTTCCGCATCAAAATCTGGTTCCACAAAGGGATGTTCTTTTACCAGTTCGCGCAAAGGCTTGGTAACCTTGAATTCTGTCGGATAGATAACACCCGTTTCCTGGCCATAGGATGAAATGGCACAGCATAGTAAAAACGGCAAGAATGCAAAAATTAAGTATATTTTTTTCATCGTGAAAAGGATTTATTGTCAATGACAAATTTATAAAAAATAACGATAAAAATATATTGTGCAAATTTTTTTTCAAGTAATATTTATAAACTAAATAAATGGATTCCTAACCTGGCAGTCGCAGTTAAGTCTTGTAAGGTAATTTGCGGGTATTTTTGTAAACAAGTTGAAATTTTATTTTTGTTGCAGAAGAAAAATTAATTAAAATGGCATCTGAGTTAAATCAAGAAAAAGCAGTCAGCTTTTTTATCACAAGCAAAAGCTTCCGCTGATGTATTTTGCAGATTTTTATCATGGTAAGACATTTGATGCTTGTAAATTTTTCAGTGCCCCCAAACACGGGCAATGCATCATTTTTTGTGCCTGTACACCCAATCCTAAAAATGCTTTTGTTGTGGGCGATTTTAACTCTTGGCAGCCCGAAGAAATGTGCCGGAAACATGGCCAGGGAGCGTATGTCCTTCAAATTATGCCTTGCTGCGACGGACAGATGTTATAATTGGCTGTGCTGAACGGCAATGGAAATATGGAGTACCGAAACTCTTATGCCTATGGCATGAAACTGCCTCCCGACACATTACATGAACCAGAAAAACAAGCACCTTAACAGGCCATTAAAATCGGCCAATACTAATCAAGACAGCGGTTATTAAAAAAAACTAACCTGCCTGTTTGCACCGGAAAACTTTTTTCCTGTACTTATTAATAAGTTGTTATCTGACGAAAAAATCAGTCTTCCGGCTCATCCTTTAGCGGAGTATGGGGGATAAAGTCTAAAGATAGCGTTTTTGCCATCTTAATGAATGTTTTTTCATTTACAAAGTAAAACGAATTTTTACCGATTCTTTTACAAAGAATCAGTTTGGATGCTTTGAGGAGTTTCAGGTGGTTGGAGGCGGCTGCCTGCTGTAAACGCAATTCACTATGAATCTGGGAAACCGTCATTTTTTTGTTATGGGTTAACATTACAATGATTCCGAATCTTACCGGATGCGAAATGACTTTAAGTTGTTCAATGAAAGGCAAAAATTTGTTTACATCAATTTTTCCGGTTTTTTTGTAATGATTCAGCATGGCTTTGTGATTTTAATGACTATTACATTATCTAAACAAAAATAAATAAATAGTTAAAAAGAAAAAGAAATGTTTAAAATATTTTTTTATCGTATTGTTTTTAACTAAATCCGTATGCTTTTACATGATGAATGAAATAGCAAGAATTAAAAAATCACATATTATTTTATAATAAAATCTTAATTTTAAACCCTAATTATCCGATAGATTTGTTAATACTTCAAACTATGAGTTTAATCAGAATGAGATGTTTTTGGCGTTTCTTATGGAAACGGGAAGGTCAATGGAAAAGCCATCCTTGGTGAGAGTACAGAATCTCTTCAATTTGTTGTAAGCGGTCAGATACTGCTTGTTTATCAAGTAACTTTTGTGCACCCTGATAAATCCCCAGGGCAATAATTGTTCTTCGGAATCTTTCAGTGAACGGCAAATCTGATGAAAATTCTGGCCGCTTAAAAATACCTTTGAATAACTGCCATCAGCGCACACATACATGATATCGCGAGGCTGAAAATAGGCATACCCCGTACTTGTTATAAACTTTATTTTGCTGCCCATGTCCAGCATTTCCATTAGCTTCCTCATGCCTTCCTCGGTAGTGTGGTTTTTTATGGCCCTGAATCTGTCGAGGGTTTTTTTCAAATCATCGGGGTCAACAGGCTTGAGCAGGTAGTCAAACACTCCGTACTTGATGGCCTTAATGGCAAATTCGTCATAGGCGGTCAGAAAAATTATCGTCAGATCGTTAACGCCAAGTTTTAACAAGTCATCCAACAACGAAAATCCGTCTTCCTGCGGCATTTTGATATCCAGAAAAACGATGTCAGGCTTTCTCGCCAGAATAATATCATACGCACCTATGCAATTATCTGCTTCGCCAATAATTTGTATATCGTCGTGCATGTCCAGAACCTTTCTGACATTACGGCGTGCTTTCTCTTCATCATCAACTATTATTACTTTGTACATAAAGTATTTTGGGCTGAAATTTAATAAACAATTTAATACCTTAATGCTATTTGAGCGACAAATCTATAAATAATAATTATGATGATAATAAGATAGGTGAATTTTTTTTAAAAACTTATTAACAATACAATTAATATATTAGCAAAAAACAAGTTTTATTTATTATGTTTCGACAAATACAATTATATATGAAAGTAAGTAACTATAAACAATTTATTATTATTGATTTTTTTGACAAAAGGCCATTATATATGGAAAAGCTTGCAGGCATTAGCCGATGTTACAAGTGCAACTTCTTCGGGCGGAATAGTTATCAGGCGGGAAATAAATGAAGCTATTTCCGGAATATACGAACTTTCGTTACGTTGTCCGCGGTAAGGTACCGGAGGCAGATAGGGAGCGTCGGTTTCCAGCACCAGATTGTCCAGCCCGAAATGCTGTACCACAGCCGCCATGGAAGAGTTTTTATACGTTACCACGCCGCCTATTCCCAGGTAAAAACCCATATCAATAACCTGCCGGGCTTCGCTGATGTTTCCGGGAAAACAATGAAAAACACCGCGTAGCCCCCGGTTGCAATATTTTTTTAAAATGGGAAATATTTCATGAAGTGATTTTCGGGAATGTATTACCAATGGTAAGTTGTAGCGCAGGGAAAGCTCTGCCTGAAATGTGAATGCCTCTATCTGTTCGCGGAGGAAAGTTTTATCCCAATACAGGTCTATGCCCGTTTCACCAATACCGTAAAACTTTTGGGCTGTAATAATTTTTTCTATTTCCTGCAGTTCGGCCTGGTAGTCTTCTTTTACCGAAGTAGGATGCAGGCCTATCATCGGAAGGCATGTTTCGGGATATCTGAGGTGCAGAGCCAACATGCTGTTTCGGCTACTGCTGTCAATGTCGGGCAAAAGAAGTTTGGTTACTCCCCGTTGTGTCGCCTTGCGGATAACCTCATCAATATCTTCAGAAAATTCTTCAGCATACAGGTGGGCATGGGTATCAACAAAAAACATGAGATGGGAACTTTACCGGCAGTTTATTTATTTGCTTTTGAAAAGGCCGTATTTCATTATACAGTATATGGCCCTGAATCCGTCTTTCCAGCTTATTTTTTTTCCTTCGGCATACGTACGCCCGTAATAAGATATGCCCACCTCATAAATCCTGATGTTTTTTATCCGGGCAATTTTGGCGGTAACTTCCGGTTCAAAACCAAAACGGTTTTCGCGCAGGCGGATGCCTTGTATAAATTCCCGCCGGAAAAGTTTGTAGCAGGTCTCCATATCCGACAGGTTGAGGTTGGTAAACATATTGGAAAATGCCGTGAGCATGCGGTTTCCTATTGAGTGCCAGAAAAACAATATGCGGTGCGGTTTGCCGCCAATCAGCCGCGAACCATAAACCACATCGGCAAAGCCACTGATGATCGGACGGAGTAAAATGTTGTATTCTTCGGGATCGTATTCTAGGTCGGCATCCTGAATGATCAGATAGTCGCCCGTGGCTTTTTCAATGCCGGTATGCAAGGCAGCACCTTTTCCCGCATTTTTTTCGTGCTTGAAATATTGGATGTTCAGGTCCGGATTTGCATGTTGATAAGCATGGATGGCTTCCTCCGTATCGTCTTTTGAACAATCATTGACAATAATTACTTCTTTTTCGATGTTGCTGATTAGTTGAACCGCTTTGACCTTATCGAGAATCAGATGTATTGTTTTACCTTCATTATAGGCAGGGATGATTACAGATAATACTGTCATACTGTGTTATTGTTTTTCACAAAAATATCAATAATAATAGTTCAGTATCAATTGTCGGTAAAATAATTATTACATAATTTCGTTCGTATCTTTGCCTAAAATTACCGTGGATGTATAAAAACCACCGCATATTTTTTTCTCTTGGCCTGGCAGGTATTTTCGCCTTGTTTTTTTTATTCCTTGCCTATTACCATGAATATAAGCTTTTTGTGCCTAAGCCTCCGGTGATCTCCATGACCATACCCTTGGCCGGCCAACCTGCGATTCCCAATACATTTTTATATGATTTTGAAAATGTTTCCGGCCTGGAGAACCTCACCACAGAACGCTCTTTCAGCAGCCAATACGCGTTAAAAGTAAAAGGAAAAAGAAACGCCACTCCTCCGGTTCAAATACAGCTCGATACCGTTATGGCGCAAAGCGGTGAAGCGCATTATGGCGCCTGGATATGCAAGGCCGGTACCGCGGAAATCTTGAAGGGCTTACTTGTTTTCCAAATTGTTGATCAGTCGAACAAAGTAAAATATTCTGCGCTATCTCCTGTCGAAGAAAAAGATGGTTCACAGGCTTCGTGGTTTTATGTGTGCGGAAAAGCTGATTGGAAAGAAAGCAACGTGCAACCCGGCGATCTGGCCAAAGTTTATTTCTGGAACAATACCTGTAACACGGTATATATTGATGATGTTCTGGCGATCTTTGGCAAACAGTCTATTAAAGGTGAAAAAAACCTGTCAGAGAAGTCATTCAATAAAAAGCCGGGCATCACTTCTGTTAATCAGCCGCCATACCCTGTTTTTATTTTTGAAAAAGAATTTGTTGGTAACGTAAAGAATACGACAGTGTTTTTAACCGACGGAATAGATTCACTGAAATTTTTTCCCGATGATGAATATGTCCCGGGCAAATTTATAAAATCAGGTAATAGTATCGATCAGCTTATGATTATCAGGAATACCAAACCTTACGGATTGGTGTGGTATGATCCGTTGAATTACGGTTTCAGCTTTCTGCGTTTTTCAGGAGAAGCTGATAAAAGGCTTTCATCCGGATTCCCTTTCTCTGCTGCCGATATAGATGGTAACGGTATAGACGAAATCATCACCTGCACTCCATCACAGGTGATCAACATTTTTAAGTACAATTCTCCCACTCACAGCCTCAACCTGGTTTTTTCAGGGACTCCGGGGAATTTGCCTCAAGATGTATTTTTTGATAAAATGACAGTCTTAAATAAAAAAAACACAAAAGAGAAAAATCTGTTACTATCGGATAAAAAAGGGAATATAGTACTGGTTAGTTACCGGAATAGGAATCTGAAAGCTTTTCAACTGGGTGCTTTTAAAGAGATTATAAGTGAAAATCCTTATCAAATCCTATGCGGAAAATTTCGGGCAGATACTAAAAATGAGAACCTGTTATTGTTTTATTCGGAAAAAAAGACCGGCCGATGTTTTTATAAATTGTTTGAGGTTGATCAGGATAAAATGTGTCTGAATCTGGTTTCCGATGGCGGTTTTGAAAATAAATGCGATACGTTGTATCCTGATAACAGTTTCTTCAAATGTGATATCAACAACGATAAAATTGATGAACTGCTTTCGTTTTCAAAGGGATGGCGGTATGATGGCAAGTGGGTGTCATTTGATAAAAGTGGGTATGTTATTGGCGCCAATATTGATTTTGCAGGGTATCCGAAAGATCATAATCCGAAATACTTTGAAAAACTTTCGTTGGTGGCTGGGAATTTTATCGAAAAAAATACTACATCCGTGTTTACCTTGTGCGGTTCACTGAAAAATGGAAACAGCCATTCAATGGATTTGAGTCCTTATGTTGGAATTTTTAGTTATAAAAATAAAGAATGAAAATACCCCGCTTCATCGAAAATATCATCTTACTCTTGCTTATCGCCTGGATATTGTCGTCGTGCGGAAGCCGTACTGATATTCCTGGAAACCGGGTTTTTGAAGTAAAAGATTTTAAAACACTGACAAACTGGAATGTGGTTGACAGCAGTAACCATTCCTTGAAGCTTATTGATCTTGACTATACCAACGCCATCGACGGTTTTACAATCCCTTCTGTGCGCCAGACATCAGACGGTTTTTTTCATTTTAAATTTTCTATCAGGAATCTTTCCGGCCAGGCACAGAAGTTTTATTATAATCTTTACTACCAGAACGAAAGTTATAAGTTTCCGGAATGTGCCGAAGGTAGTACAAAGGAGCATCCTCTGGCCAGCGAAAATTTTTATGGAAGCCGAAGTGCTGATTCGCTCTTTTATGCCGAAACACCGCTTATTCCTGGCGATGGAAAGTTTCATGAGGTTGAATTCAAAATGAAGATTGAAGGGAATCCGCGCAATGAAAAAAGATATTTCGATAATACTGTTAATCAACGCTGGAAACGAAATCCCAGGGCAGGGGAGTATAGTTTTTTGGTGGTAGTTAGTACCAAAGACAATATCGATAATATGATAATTCCGGAATACATTGCCGATGTGAGCAAGCAGCGCGACAGTGTCTTTCATAATCCGTATTATTATCTTTTATTCGGAGAAGGAAAAAATAAAAATAATATGGAGGTGTTGCATTCGGGGAATGTCCTTAAAATTGTTGCCCGGCCCGGGCTGGATGACGGAATTTATGTCAATCCGGCGGATTTCATCGCTGAAAAATATTTGCCATCCACACACAAATATTGCGGTAGTAGTGATGAATTATACCAAAATGCTCCGCTGAGGACTTTTGTAAGCTATGTGGACACATCTTCAAGATTTTATAACATTCCGGTGCTTGCAGATGTGATCAATGAAAATTATTCTTTGCGCGACTATAACTGGAACCGCGCTTTTCATAAACAGGAAGAACTGGTGTCAACAAAACCGGGCAATACCGATTGTCCATGCAGCCAGCTTGCCGTTGATACGGTGGAGGCCTCGGTTACCATGAAAAACGAAGCCACACGCCCCGGCGAATGGAAAAAGAAGAGTATCGGCGTAATGACCCGGCACGGCCTGACATACGGAAAATATACGGTGAAAGTAAAAATGACCGAATTGCTCAACAAGGCTGGTGTGTGGAACGGTATCACCAATGGGATTTGGCTGGCATCGCAGAAAAACGAGCCATGGAACAATTGCCGCAAATGCAATAAAAAAGGGTACCTGCATAACTATTGGGGTTCCGGAAAAGATGAAAGGTCGGACTATACCGGCTATTCAGAGATAGATTTTGAAATCCTGAAAACCGTAAGTTATTGCCCTTCCTATCAATTTCCTCCCACTTATTATTATCCGGTGGCTAACCGTTACTGCGTAGCCGACTGGCATGTTCCCCTGCCTCGGGCTCTGCAGCCCGATTCCGCCAACATTATGGTGTGCTGTACCAACTGGGATATGGCCTGCCCCGATCCTCAAAACTATGATGTGGGATGTAAGCCGATAAATTATGGCAACCAGACTTTTCTTGCCCATCGCTGGGACTACTGGTACAGATCCCTGACCATACGCACGCCGGCTTCCGATAACGAACTGTTTGCCTATGAATATTATTATTTCCAGATAGAATGGAAGCCTGATGAAATTATCTGGAGGATAGGCCCCCGCAAAGATAACCTGAAGGTGGTGGCTTATTTGAACAGCCGTATTACCTGCATTCCCAACAACCAGATGATACTGATCATTTCACAGGAATTTCATGATACAGCCTGGTGGCACGGAAGCCCTTTTCAACAGGGCTTTATTCCTTTTCCCAAAAATGATTTAAGCGGGATTATTTATGAGATAACAATTGAATAAATCCCTTGATCAATCCACACTCCACACCGGGCCGTCCTTGGTGTCTTTAATGTTGATTTTCAGTTCCTGAAGTTTATTCCTTATCAGGTCGGAGGTGGCAAAATCCTTTTTCGCTTTAGCTTCCTGACGCAGAGAGAGAATGATATTCATCAGGTCATCGGTAATCTGCACGTTTTGTTGTACAGGCTCTTTCGCTATGCCCAATATGTCAAACAATATATTTTCAAAATCGGCGATAAAACGCTCCCTGTCGGCCTGGCTGATAGAGGTCTTGTTTTCTTTGAGTGCATTGGCCCACTTTACGGATTCAAACAATACAGCAATTGCCACAGGACTGTTAAAATCATCGCACATGGCTTCGTAGCATTTTTCCCGCAAGCTGTTTATATATGTTGCCAGCTCCTGTCCGGTGGTTTCCGAAGTCTTTGTTTTTTCAAGGTCGGCCAACGCTCCTAATAATTTTTTAAGTCCCTTTTCGGAGGCTTGTAAGGCTTCATTTGAAAAATCGAGGGTGCTCCTGTAGTGGGCCTGCAGTATGAAAAATCTTATGCTCATCGGCGAAAACGCCTGTGTAAGCAACGTATGATTGCCTGTGAAAAATTCTTCAAGGGTAATGAAATTATTCAGGGATTTTCCCATCTTCTGACCGTTGATGGTAATCATATTGTTGTGTATCCAGTATTTGCAGGGGTCACTGCCGTTGGCTGCCGTCGATTGGGCAATTTCCGATTCGTGATGCGGAAATACCAGGTCCATACCACCGCCATGAATATCAAACTGTTCGCCAAGGTATTTGGCGCTCATGGCCGAACACTCCAGGTGCCATCCCGGGAAACCTATGCTCCACGGCGAGTTCCACCGCATGATATGTTCGGGACTGGCTTTTTTCCATAAAGCAAAATCATAAGGGTTTTGTTTTTCTTCCTGCCCATCCAGTTCACGCGTATTCGCCTGCAACTCGTCCAGTACCCTGCCTGAAAGTTTCCCGTACTGGTGCTTTTCATTGTATTTTTTGACGTCGAAATATACCGAACCATTGGAAATGTATGCATAGCCGGCTTCCAATATCTTGCTCACCAGCTCCATCTGCTCAATAATATGGCCTGAGGCATGGGGCTCTATGCTTGGCGGCAGCACATTTAGCATGCGCATGCTTTCGTGGTAGCGGTTCGTGTAGTACTGAGCCACTTCCATGGGTTCCAGTTTTTCAAGGCGTGCCTTTTTTGCAATTTTATCTTCACCGCTGTCGGCATCGTGTTCCAGATGGCCCACGTCGGTGATGTTTCTGACATAGCGTACCTTGTACCCCAACTGTGTCATAAACCGGAAAACAAGATCGAAAGTAATGGCGGGACGGGCATGACCAAGATGCGGATCGCCATACACAGTGGGACCGCAGACATATATACCGCAGTGTGGCGGATTTAGCGGTTCGAAAACTTCTTTTTTGCGGCTTAAGGTGTTGTAAAATTGTAATTTCTGACTCATCGCTAATCGTTTTGATATGCAAAGTAACACAATTTTATCGACATCAGGATTCGGAAATTTTTGTACTTTTGCACCTGCTATTTTTACTGCGCCAGATTTTTCAAAGTGTTTTAACTAATCAGATACAAACAAAATAAACAGCTACAGCATGAAAATCTTAATTTGTTTAAGTAATGTTCCCGACACCACTACCAAAATCAGGCTCACCCCTGATGCTAAGGGTATTGATGTTACCGGAGTGCAATGGATCATCAATCCCTGGGATGAACTCGCCCTCTCGCGGGCTATCGAACTGAAAGAAAAAAATCCTGCGGTAATCGAAAAAATCAGTGTGATAACCGTAGGGAATGTTTCTTCCGAACCCACCATTCGCAAGGCTTTTGCTATGGGCGCCGACGATGGCATCAGGATAAACGCTGAGCCGCTGGATGCTTATTTTGTGGCAGGTCAGTTGGCTGAAGCGATAAAACCTCTTTCGTATGATGTTATTTTATGCGGTATTGAATCCAGCGACACCAATGGCTCAACGGTGGGGGCCATGCTTGCCGAATTGCTTGATATGCCATCGGTATCCTCCGTCTCTTCTCTTGATGTCGAAGGGGGGGCTGTCAGCGTTAAACGCGAGGTGGATGGCGGATACCAAAAAGTTAATACCGCTTTGCCCTTTGTGGCAATTGTGCAAAAAGGCATTGCAATTGAACCCAAGATAGCCACCATGCGAGGTATCATGGCAGCACGTACCAAGCCCCTGAAGGTGACGGAACCGGCAGCCATCGAAGCACTTACCGAAGCTGTAAGCTATGAACTGCCCGAAGCAAAATCCGCCTGCAAAATGGTGGATGCCGCCAATATCGGACAATTGGTTGATTTGTTACATAACGAAGCCAGGGTGTTATAAAAAAATATTCATCATAAAATCTGAAAAATTATGTCAGTATTAGTATATCTCGAAAACTGGGATGGAAAATTTAAAAAACTCAGTTATGAACTTATTTCTTATGCTTACGGAATAGCCCGGCAACTGAATACACCGGTGGTGGCACTATCCATAGGCAGCGTTGCAGACGAAGAGCTCAAAAAGGCCGGCCAGTACGGTGCGTCAAAAATAATTGCCGTGAATGATGCCAGGCTTGACCAACTGGTCAACCAGGCTTACGCCTCGGTTATTTCACAGGTGGCTGTCAGCGAACAGGCCTCTGTGCTCGTATTTGCCAACAATATGACCGGAAAAGCAGTGGCTCCGCGGGTTTCTGTCAGGTTGAAGGCCGGAATGGTAACCGGAGCAGTTGCATTACCCCAAACCACTGAACCCTTTGTGGTTAAGAAAAAAGTTTATACCGGCAAGGCTTTTGCCTCGGTGCTTATCAAATCACCTGTGAAGATTATTACGCTGGCTCAAAATGCGTTTGGCCTGTGCGAAAATCCCGTAGAAGCTGTTGTGGAACAATACACCCCTCAGTTGGTTGATAAAGATTTTGCTACCAGCGTTATCGAAACGAATAAGCTTACCGGCAAAATGTTGCTTACGGATGCTGAGATTGTGGTTTCCGGCGGACGCGGCATGAAAGGACCTGAATTCTGGCAACCTATCGAAGAACTGGCAGAGTTGCTGGGCGGCGCTACGGCCTGCTCCAGGCCTGTGGCCGATGAAGGGTGGAGGCCTCACCACGAGCACGTGGGACAAACCGGCAAGATTATCGCCCCTGCTTTGTATTTTGCTTTCGGCATCTCCGGAGCCATACAACATCTTGGCGGAGTCAGTTCCTCAAAGATTATCGTAGCGGTAAACAAAGATAAGGATGCGCCTATTTTTGAAGCCGCAAATTACGGCGTTGTAGGCGATGTGGCAACGGTGCTGCCGGAATTGATTAAATGTATTAAAGAGTTTAAAGGACAGTAATATTCCCTCGGGGAATACCTTTGTTCTGCCTGCATAAGGCTTTAATGGATCGGCATGATAAAATATTCGCGCTACATACTGGATAACGGCCTGAAAGTGATCGTCCATCAGGACAAATCAACGCCAATCGTCGCGGTTAATGTGTTATTCGATGTGGGCGCCAGGGACGAACATCCCGATAAAACGGGCTTCGCCCACCTGTTCGAACACCTGATGTTTGGCGGATCGAAAAATATCCCGTCCTATGATAATCCTCTGCAACTGGCCGGCGGAGAGAATAATGCCTTTACCAACAACGATTTTACTAATTATTATCTGAGCATTCCGCGGCAAAATATTGAAACGGCTTTCTGGCTCGAATCCGACCGTATGCTCGACCTGGCCTTTTCACCCAAAAGTCTTAATGTGCAGCGCAACGTGGTGATAGAAGAATTCAAACAACGTTATCTCAACCAGCCTTATGGGGATTTTTGGCTGCTGATGCGCCCACATGCTTACAAAAAACACCCCTACCGTTGGTCCACCATTGGTAAGGATATCAGCCACATAGCAGGCGCTACCATGGAGGACGTGAAAGCTTTTTATGATAAGTATTATAATCCCTGCAATGCCATACTGTCCGTGGTTGGCAATATAACGGGCGAAGAGGTCCTTGAGCTATGCCGCAAATGGTTTTCACCTATCCGCAAAGGGACACCCATCAGGAGAAAACTTCCCAAAGAGCCGGTGCAAAAAGAAAAAAGAATAATCCGTGTCGAACGCGATGTGCCTTTTGATATGATCTGCATGGCCTACCATATGGGATGCCGTATGGACGAAGGTTTTTATGCCACCGATCTGCTTTCGGATGTGCTGTCGGCCGGCAACTCATCGCGCCTGTACAACAGGCTGGTAAAAGAAAAACAGCTTTTCAGCGACCTCGATGCCTATATCACCGGTGATGTGGATGAAGGTCTGTTCGTGTTCAGCGGGAAACTTATGCAGGGTGTGGATATGGAAAAGGCCGAAAAAGCAATTCAGGATGAAATCAACCACATCAGGCAGCAAAAGATCCCGGAAAAAGAACATAAAAAGGTTTTGAATTATGTGCGATCTACGTTAGAATTTTCTAATATCAGCATCCTGAACCGGGCCTTAAGACTGGCGGTATCGGAATTGCTGGGCGATGTTGATTTGGTAAATTCAGAAGCGCAAAATTACAGCAGGGTCACTGCCGCCGATATACAGGAGGCTGCCAACAAGGTGCTGGTGGATAGCAACTGTTCCGTGATGTATTATATGGCGGCCGCCAAAAGAAAAAAGAACAGATGATAAACAGAAAACAGCCACCGGCGCTTAAAGTTGCGCATAAGCTTCATATTCCCGAGCCGCGAAATGAAAAGCTCGTTAATAATATTCCTGTCTATCTTTTTGACCTGGGCGAAACCGCCATCACGAAAATTGATTTTATCTTCGAGGCGGGAAACCTGCACCAGCCCGCACCTTTGCTTGCTTTTTACACCAATAAAATGCTCACCGAAGGCACGTTGAGTTATTCCTCTTTCGAAATCGCACAAAAACTCGACTATTATGGCGCCTGGCTCAACAAAACCGTGTCCAAGGATCATGCTGTTGTTTCTTTATCGGTGCTCAACAAACACCTGAAATATGTGCTTCCTGTCTTAAACGAAATTATCAATCACCCAAAATTTTCGGATGATGAGTTAAAAACCCACACCCGTAAAGATAAACAGGCTTTTATCGACGATGGCCGCAAAGTGAACGAAGTAGCCGGGTTGCATTTTAACCATCAGCTTTTCGGGAAACATCATCCTTATGGTTCCCTCACTACGGCGGCCGATTTTGACCGGCAGCAAGCCGCAAAACTTCAGGCTTTTCACGACCAGCGATATACTGCCGAAAAATGCAACGTGGTAGTTTCCGGCAAATTGAGCAAAGATATTTTACCCCTGTTGAATTATTTTTTTGGCTATTCCAAAAAAGGAAAGCAAAAAAGTGAAAACAGGGCGTCTTCAGTTATATGCCCGGGAAAGCAAAAACAGTTTATTGAAATGCCCTCGGCTGTGCAGTCGGCCATTAGGATTGGAAAAATTTCAATCAATAAGACGCATGAGGATTTTATGAAGTTATATATTTTGAATACTATTCTTGGAGGATACTTTGGGTCGCGGCTTATGAAAAATATCAGAGAGGACAAGGGCTATACCTATGGGATATATTCGATGATGATGTCTTTTCAACAGGCCGGGGTATTTCTGATTGCCTCAGAGGTAGGAGCGGAAGTATGCCAAAGGGCGGTTGACGAAATTTACAAAGAATTAAAGATATTAAATACGGAATTAATTGTACAGGATGAATTGGAACTGGTTAAAAGGTATATGGCCGGCTCCGTGCTTAGATCTTTTGACGGGCCCTACCAAGTTGCCGATCGCTTTAAAAGCCTGCTGAAATATGGGATTAATTATAAAAAGTATTATATGGATTTTATGAATACCATAAACGCCGTTACTGCAGAAGATTTGCTGCACACATCCCAAAAATACCTTCAGGAGTCATCTATGTTAGAGCTGATTGTGGGCAAAGCAGGAAAATAATTCACTATACTTTTTCGTTTACCAAATTTTTTTTTAATAAATACCGTTATTCAGTATGAATGGCATTTTTATTTTGATAAAATGATGAAAATGTGTCAGTTTTTTCGTTACTTTGCATAATAATACGAGATAAAATTAAAACAATGATAAAACCCGTTAAAACTTTTCTTTTACTAATTCTACTACTTGGAAGTCAGTTGTTTACCGATGGCAATTTGTTGGCCTCTCATTATATGGGAGGTGAGATTACGTGGGAGTGCCTGTCAAACGGTCGTTTCAGGTTTATTATGAAGCTATACCGCGAGTGCAACGGAATCACTTATAGCACGGGCGAAATTATGCATATTCAGGGCTATCCCGGTCTGACTCAGATTACCATGGCCCTGAAACCAGGCGCTAATCCTCATGATATAGATGATGGTATCCTGGACGGGAAAACCGATATCTCACCGGATTGCTGGAATTATGATTCCGAGATTAAATGCCTGCCTACGCCTTCAACAGCTAACACAGGAGCCATTGAAGAATGGTATTTTACCTCCGATGTCGCTTATCCTGCAGGGGTGTTACTTAGTGGCGTGCCTCCAACGAGCGGCTGGATTTTCTATAACGACGGCTGTTGCCGTAATCCCAGCGCTAATATGGTAAACCCCACCAGCGAAGACTGGTTCCTGAGGGCCATAATGTATCCATACAATGGTCAGAATACCAACCCCTGCTACGATAACAGCCCGGTATTTGCCGAAGTTCCTTCCACGGTTATTTGTACCGGATACCCTTTCAAGTATAATCATAATGCTACCGATAAAGAGCTGGATTCTCTGGCTTTTTCCTGGGCTCCTGCCTTGCAAAACGCTACCACCAATATGGGTTATATGGGCACGTATACTTATAACAGTCCCTTGCCCGGCACGGCTCAAAACCCGCTGAACGTACCTGCTACGATGAATCCGTACAATGGCGAAATATCCTATACCTCCTATACCAGTGGCGCTTTTGTTACAGTTACTAAAGTTACGGCCTACCGTTGCGGAGTAAAAATTGCCGAGATTTTCAGGGAAATGCAGATTGTACTGCTCGCCTGTCCGGGGTCTAACACCCCACCCTCCGTGGCCGGGCCATTTTATAATGCTAACCTGGGCATCTATGAATTTTCCGATACAGTGTATGCCGGAGATACCGTGGATGTTGATATCACAGGTATTGACTACGGTGTCCTGCCCAATAACAATCCGCAGACGGTTACTCTGGAAGCTTCCGGACAGGATTTTGGTGCTGGTTATGTGAGCGAAACCTCCGGCTGTCCGCGGCCACCTTGCGCCACCCTCACACCGCCTCCGACATTATCTGCCATGATGTATGTTTCCACACATTTTCACTGGCGAACCACGTGCGATCACTTGACACACCCGGCTTCTATCACCGGCATTCCCGGCATTTGCGGGACCATGTTCAACGTGCATAATTTTGTTATAAAAGTTTACGATGATTTTTGCCCGGCGCCTGGCATAAAAATAGCCACCATATCTATTGTGGTGCTGCCTACTCCCGTTTTACCGCCTCCGGAGCCGAAATGCACGCGTGTGCATCCCAACGGCGATATTACCCTGAACTGGATTCCTCCCATTGATACCATGAATTCATTTAACGGATTTTTCGTATATCATGCATCCACACCCGCAGGTCCTTTTGTCAAAATCGACAGTATTTTTGATATCAATCAGACCACTAAAACCTACAGCGGATTAGGCGGAAACGCCGGGCAACAGTATTTTTATATGACTACCCGTTCGGGATGTTATGGCTTGTACCAATCGGCTCCCAGCGATACAGTGAGCACCATTTATCTAAATGTGACAGCTATCGGCGGAGGCCCAATTGCCCAATTGAACTGGAATCCTGTGCACAACCCCTTGTTCACCAGTTCTTCACAGTATTATCATATCTACCGTGAATTTCCGGCTGGATCGTGGAACTTTTTAGATTCAACCAATCAGTTGACCTACCTCGATACGGTTACTATTTGCAGCGCCTTCATCAACTACCGCATCGAAATTGCTGATTCATCGGGATGTGTCTCCGTATCCTCTGTGGATGGCGAACAACTTCACGACGGCTTTCCGCCCGATCCCACAATGCTCGATTCGGTAAGTGTTGATTTTGCAACCTCAAAAGCGATTCTGGGCTGGCAACCAAATACATCACCCGATGCGGTAAAATACTATATCTACCGCAAAGATATCGGTACTGGTGCCTGGTTTATCAGGGATTCCGTGGATGTGCCGGCTACTTCTTATATGGATATGACCTCTACTCCGCAGAACAACTCTGAAACTTATTGCATTGCTGCTGTAGATAGTTGCAAAAAGCTAAGTCCCATGAGTCCGGAGCACAAAACTATCTACCTGTCACCCCCAATAATCAATGCCTGTGCAGATAGAATCACGCTTCAGTGGACTTCATACATCAATTTTGTTAACCCCGGATTACAAGGCTACCGGCTTTTAGTGAGTGAAAATGGCGGACCCTATACGTTGCTGGCTGACCTCCCGGCAAATGGGTTGAGTTATGAGCATACCGGATTGGTTAACGGCTCCAATTACTGTTACCTGGTTAGAGCGTATGACTCTCTTAGCCAGAAAACCTCCACCTCCAATTCACAATGTGTCGTGGTTACAAAGCCCAACCAGCCGAAGTTTATTTATCTCAGATATGCCACCGTGCAGAATAACGATTTTATACGCCTGGGATTTTATGTGGATTCCACTGCATACATTACAAAATTCAAAATTCTCCGGTCAGTAGATGGCATTAATTATGATACCATCGACCAGCTCCCTCCCAACAATCCATATTCTAACGTGACCTACGACGACAACTCGGTGAATGTGAACGAAAAGAGTTATTATTACAAAGTGGTCGTTTCGGATAGCTGTTCGCTGGATATGCTCACCTCTAATGTGGGACGTTCCATTTTTCTTGAAGGGACAGTTCCGGAGTACCTGTTGAACAACTTGTATTGGAACCATTATGAAGACAGAGTACCGGTGGCCTATAACTTATGGCGCGAAGTAGATCAGTATGAGCCTTATACCAAAATTATTTCCCTGGTAATGAACGAATCGGCATATACCGACAACGTAGAAAACTATACCGAAAGCGGCGGCCGCTTTAAATACATGATCGAAGCGGAACTGTATGATGTTTATGATAGTACTTATGTATTTGAAGATAAGGTGCTTTCGAATGAAATAGTTTTGTTGCAGCCTCCCAGGTTATATGTCCCCAATGCATTTGCACCTTATGGACTCAATAATCTCTTTAAACCGGTTGGGGTATATACCGAAAAGGACGGATACCAGATGATTATTTATGATCGCTGGGGTCGCAAAATCTTTGAAACGACTGACTATGAAACAGGATGGGATGGCACTTTCGAAGGAAAGATTTGTGCACTGGGTGTTTACACCTATTACGTGAAGATAACAAATGCTTTTAATAAAACTTTCATTAAAAGGGGAATCGTCACCCTGGTGAGGTAAAAAAAAAGCCAGCTTATGAAGCTGGCTTTTTTTAAAAGACTATTTTGTTAAAATGGTAATAACCAACTATTTTTCATATTTTTGCAAAACTCAAAACAATGTATAATTTATGGAATCGGAAAAATTTTTAGGCGAAGGATTAACATATGATGATGTATTATTAATACCGGCCTATTCGGATGTACTGCCCCGTATGGTGGATGTTTCCACGCTGTTCACCAGAAACATAAAATTAAAAATACCCATAGTGTCTGCTGCCATGGATACTGTTACTGAGTCGCACATGGCTATTGCCATTGCCCAGGAGGGAGGCATGGGCGTACTTCACAAAAACATGCCTATTGCGGACCAGGCAAATGAGGTGAAAAAGGTAAAACGTGCCGAAAACGGGATGATAATCGATCCGATAACCCTCAAAAAGGATGCTTATGTTAAAGATGCCCTCGATCTCATGAGGGAATATAAAATCGGCGGCATACCGGTTATTGATAAAAAAAACCGCCTGGTAGGTATAATTACCAACCGCGATTTGCGGTTTGAGCGAAATCACAACCGGCCGATATCGGAAGTAATGACCAAAGAAAACCTGATAACCACCACCGAATTTACTGATTTTGAAAAAGCTGCCGATATATTGCAGGAACATAAAATAGAGAAGTTGCCTGTTGTGGATAAGGATTTCAAATTGATTGGCCTGATCACCTATAAGGATATCATTAAGATCAAAGCACGCCCCAATGCCTGCAAGGATGAGCGGGGAAGGCTCCGGGTAGCTGCAGGGGTCGGCGTTACCAAAGATATGCTTGACCGCATGAGTGAATTGGTGAAAGCCGGGGTGGATGCTATTGTTATTGACACTGCCCACGGACACTCCAAGGGGGTAATAGATGCTGCCAGACTATTTAAGAAAAATTTTCCGGAAATTGATATGGTGGTGGGCAATATAGCCACGGCCGAAGCCGCCAAAGACCTGATAAAAGCAGGCGCCGATGCCGTTAAAGTGGGTATCGGTCCGGGGTCCATCTGCACCACTCGGGTAATTGCCGGTGTAGGTGTTCCTCAACTGTATGCCATATATTCTATAGCCAAAGCCATCAAAGGCTCTGGCGTGCCTTTAATAGCCGACGGCGGCATACGTTTCAGCGGCGACATTGTAAAAGCTATTGCGGCAGGCGCACATTCAGTGATGTTGGGTTCTATGCTGGCCGGAGTGGATGAGTCGCCGGGCGAAACCGTGATTTTTGAAGGCCGCAAGTTCAAAACCTATCGCGGAATGGGGTCTATCGAGGCCATGCAACGCGGTTCTAAAGACCGTTATTTTCAGGAAAGTGAAGACGATGCCCTGAAACTCGTGCCCGAAGGCATTGTAGGACGGGTGCCCTACAAAGGAACCTTGTCGGAGGTGATCCATCAGATGGTGGGAGGCCTGAAAGCAGGAATGGGGTATTGTGGCGCTAAGAATATCGAAAAACTACAAAAAGCCAAATTCATAAAAATAACACCTGCCAGTGTGGCCGAAAGCCACCCGCATGATGTGATCATTACCCGCGAAGCCCCAAATTATAGCAGATAATTTTTTTTGATTAATCACAATTATACACTACGACATATTTTGACGCACTCATGATGTTTCTTTGCAAGAAAAAAGTTATGAATACATTGTATTTTATTAATCGGTTTCCAGACGAGAATGCTTGCAGAGTG
>JAGNBV010000039.1 GCA_018004645.1 Bacteroidales bacterium | reverse complement strand
TTTACAAAATCGGCAACCACTATTACATAACCAACAGCGAGAAAATTACGAGTGACGATTATTCAAACGCAATTAAAAACGGGAAAGTATTTATTGACGGTTGGACAGCCAGCCTAAACGGAACTTTGCAGAATTATAAAGAAGATGTGAAGATTGTGTTTTAGCAAAATTGAAGTAAAATGATAACTAAGCTAAATAACTTTACTCTTAAATCTTTTGTTGGCTATACAAATCCCAACGACTTACTTTTTCGTGCCAAAAACATTCTATTTGGATACAATGGTAAAGGGAAAAGTGCTATTGCTATTGGCATAAAAGATGAATTTCTAAAAGACACAACCAAAAAGCCTGAGAATCTTAGAATTTTCGATAGAGATTACATTTCAAATTCATTATTGCTTGAAAATTCGGATGGTAAAATTAAAGGCGTTGAGGCAAGTTTTGGTAAAGGTGGAGTTGATATAGAAAACAAGATTAAAGAACTTGAAAAGCTAATTATCAAAGAAGATGAAATTGGAAAACTTGACACAGGTATTGCCAAATTACGCAAAGAAATTAGAACTGAAATAGATAAAATTCACGATAGTCGAAAAGGCGAAGCTAACATTCAAAGAAAATCCAAAGATGAATCTGTTGAACGAGTAATTGAACTTTACAAAAAGGATTTTCAGGATGCTAAAAAAATAGAATCAGATGAAGAAAAACTGATAAAGATTAATGGTGACAATGCAATTGAGAAACAAATTGCACAGAATGAAAATTTGAGACCAATAAACTTATCTAAAATTCAAACAAATTTAATCGAAGAAGTAAAAGTAATATTCAAAGAAAAGTTTGGAGAAGTTATTTCAATCCCAGAATATGAAGTTGTTCAATGGATTGAATCAGGTTTGAATCTTCACAAAGAGGGCGATAAATGCAAATTCTGTGAGGGTAAGTTAGATTTTTCAGATGTAAAATCGAAAATAACTCAATACAAAGAAAACAAAAGACATAAGGCAACTGAAAAGCTAAAGCAATTCAGAGAACAACTTCAAAGTCTTTTAGAGAGTATCAAAGCTATTGAAAAGGAATCTAAGACTTACACCATTAACATTGGCAATGAGATAGAGCAACATTTTACTGCAATTTCTGCAAAGAAAAACACTATTGAAACTCTTATAAATTCGTGTCAATCGAAAATTGATAGTATTGAAATTCAAGAAAATTTCGACTTTAAACTTTTAGCAGAAACTTTGAAAGAGCTTGAAGAATCAATATCAACTATCTTAAAAACCAAAAACGAACAATTATTAGAGTTAAGGAAGAAACTAATCAACCTGACTACTTTAGTAAAAGGTGCAATTGGCTTGGAAATACTAAAATCAACTACTATAAAAGTTAAGCTACAAGAAGTTAAAGACAAGGAAATTGACCTCAAGGAAAAGCGAGAGAACAACAAGAAAAAACAGCAAGAAATTCAAGATTTAAAGAAACAGAAAAGTCTAACAAAAGATTTTGCCGATTTTGTTTCTCAAATTCTGAATGACATAAATATTTCATTAAAGGTTGAACTTGATACTGACAACAAAAATTACATTATCAAAAGCACCAACGAAAACGCTATTCTTACAATCAGAGATATTAGCGAAGGAGAAAAAAACCTTTTAGCATTGTTGTTTTTCTATTACGAACTTTTTGCAGACAACAAACAACAGAACGTAAAACCTGAAATTGAACTAATCATAGTTGACGACCCAATTTCAAGTATGGATGATTCAAATAAGTTTTACATTTTGGAACTTATGAAAAACCTTTTGGAACTCCCAAATCAACAAATTTTTGTATTGACTCATTCTTGGGATGACTATTGTAATCTATCATACGGAAAAAAGTTGTGGGAAAACAATCAACCCTTTGCAACTTTTGAAATAAGGAAAGCCAATGGGAGAAGCGAATTATCTCAATTAAAAAATATTGAAAAACCATACAAATACTTGTTCAGAGAAATATTTGAATTTTCACAAAAAAGAGAAGATGACCTAAAAACAGATTGTCAGATTTATCATTACCCAAATGTGATGCGAAGGGTTTTTGAAGAATGGTATAGTTTTAAAATTGGTAAGGATTTGAATTTAACAAGCTCACAACAAGACAGGATAATAAATGACCTGTCAATTACAGAGAATAGAGAAAAAACCAAACTTGGTTTATTACTAAAGGTCTGCAATATTTTATCTCATTCGATTAATGGCTCAAAGAACCCACAAGAAATTCACCAATCTGCTAAATATTTGATGGAACTTATTAAAAGCAATGACAAACTACATTTTGACAATATGAAGCAATTATAAATATGGAATTTTTACAGCCCACACTTCATTATCAAGCACATTGGCTGGTCGCTCAAAAGCTAACGCACGGCTTAACGGATTTGACCCTTTGTTCTCACATTAGTGTGAAGTCTATCCGGCTTCTTTTTTTAATACTATTTTCCTTTTTAGCTCGTTCCTGTCTTTTTAATATTTGCGCTTTAGCCATCTCAAAGGTAACAGGCGGTTGATTTTTCAACAATTCCATTGCTTTTATAGTTCTTTCTTTAAAGTTCATGGGTTATTTAATCCAATTGTTTTGATACTTGTATGGGAATTATTTATGTGGACAACTACAAATGAAATCCATATCAAAGTTAGTATAAAAATCTTAAATTCCAATTCAAGAAGAAAACGCTTGTAAAATCAATTCCTACAGACATTTTGAAGTAGCTTTTAAAATTATTTGGTAGCCACTAAAGAATTACTAAAGCATTGCAAATTCCAGTAAATGTTCAAAAAAATGTTCAAACCATGTTCAAACTGCCAATAAAAAAAGGGCTTCATTTTTTTATGAAACCCTTATTAATATTGGTGGGATGTGCAGGATTTGAACCTGTGACCTCATGCGTGTGAAGCATGCGCTCTGAACCAACTGAGCTAACATCCCTCGAAAAAAAAAGAAGTCGGTGACTTCTTTGTGGGAACAACAGGATTCGAACCTGTGACCCCCTGCTTGTAAGGCAGGTGCTCTGAACCAGCTGAGCTATGCTCCCAAAAAATTCGCTCACCCGTGACCCTCCCGACGTGTAGCCGGGATGCTCTGAACCAGTTGAGCTATGCTCCCTTTTTCTTTTTTGGGAGTGCAAATATACAAGTTTTTTTATAAAAAACAGTTTTTTTTGTTTTTTATCAGGATCCGAAGTTGGAACGAAATAACATTAACCATTAACCAGGTCGCACTGATAATAATATCCCCTACAAGGAAGCATGTTTTCAACAAGCGATGATCAGAAATAAAATAACTACTTTTGAAGAAAAAATTCAGACAACATGAAAAAGCACACTGTATTACTTATATTTTTTTACTTTTTATTTTCATCACCGGTTTTTTCACAGATCCTATTAAACGGAACTATTGAAAGTTTTGACGAGATGTGTAAAATTGAAACCCATCCGACAATAATGGATGACGGAACTATCCTATTGATGGATTTTTATATTCCGGTAACCCAGGATTGTGTAATTTCTATTATCAACGTTCCTGGGACAGGAAATGTTCCTATTCAGATAATCCCCCGTAATACGCAATACATTATTTATGACTCCATCAACAATCAGTTGAATCCGAACCCATATCAGTTACCGCTTGTTTTTACAAGGACCCCATACAATAAAAACGGGGACCAAAGCGGGCCTATCTTTCCTTTTATGGGATATATTTTTGGAGCTCAGGATATGCGAGGAGCTCATTCATCCTCCGGGGTTTATTTTCCTATGTACAGCGATAGCTGGAACAAAAATTTCTATCATCCTGATATTCACTATAATATTGACATTACAGATCCGAATGATCCTCAAAATGCCAACAAGCATGAAGATGGCTATCAAACGTTGCAACGATTAATGAACGATATTAAAAGAGTTTATGATTATAACGGAGACCAGCAGCCGGATACTTTTCTTATCTCTAACGGCTCGATAGGCATGATGGGTGGAAGTGCACTGGGAAATTCACAATATACCCTTGCTGCTACATCCCCGATAAATTCATCACAGCCGGGTTTACAGTCGCTTTTACCAGTCATAGCATCAGCCGACCATTATCTATATACCTTAACAAATAATGGTGTTTACCGTCAGGCTTTGGTCGACAACTGGATCAGTGGCCAGATAAATTCATTGGTAGACGATAGCCTCAACGCAACAGATAACAGTATCTTGAATAACCTGCATAGTTCAACCGATTACGGACAGACAAACAAAGCTATCGTCGCTTCCAAAGCCATCGATTTCCTTCTTGCCGAAGGTCCCATACCCGGTTATTATCCCGACAGTCCCTTACGTGCAAGTATGGATGCAAGTTCAGCACCCGTAGATGCTTCCGGAAATCCCGACAGCAACGGTACGTACAGCAGATTCAGAAATATGGACGTTCCCGCTTACCACGTCAGCGGATGGTGGGATATTTTTGTTGACGGGCAAATATACACCTTTAACAAAATGAGGGATGAAGCCCTCAGCGTGGAAACCAATAAATTGCAGAAGTTGGTTATTGGCCCATGGGCGCACCAGACCGTCGGTGGCCTCACTACCGGCGATATGACATATCCGCAGAACGTTTCAGATGTATTAGGTTTTGACATTTCCAATTTAAGTTTTTCAATGAGTAATTCAGGGTTTATTGTTGACCTTTTGGAATCTGAAATAATGAACTGGTTTAAGTACACGCTGAACAAAAAAGGAGTCCCCTCCACTTCCCAGGCCAAATTTATTATTCCTGAAAGCCATGTATGGCAAAACATAGGAGTTGATCTTGATGTCAGGGTTCCTTCGGAAGATTATATTGTCCCTCATATTACATTTATTAAGTATTTAGCTGGTCAGGCCACATTAGACAATTTAAAAATAGAAATCAAAACAGTCACCGATACCATTCCTTATACCTATACTATTCCGGTGCTTAATCCCCCGATGCTTAATGTTACCGACACCATTCATAGCAGCTCAGTAATTGATTTTGATACGGTTCCTGCCATTCGCCTGTACCTTGTCGGACCGGTAAATGACGGCGTACCTGAAAATGACAACCTTGGAAACTATTGGATAAAATGCGACAGTTTCCCTTTTAATGACGGGATTCATTATACCCGCTTTTATTTACATGGCGACAGTACTCTAAATACCCAAATGCCCACAACAAATGAAGGTTGCCTGACTTATATTCACGACCCCGATCATCCTGTGTTGACCGTTGGAGGGGCAAACATGACCGTACAGACGCCGGCGGGTCCTCCCAGAAAAAGCCAGGGGCAGATGAACCTTGCAGATCCCTTATTTGTTAATTATACAATGAATAATCCGGGAGTAATTCAATTTACAAGCGGGCTTGTGGAGGATTCGCTAAGAATATTGGGGTTCCCGACGGCAACCCTGTATGCTCAATCCGATGTATCAGGAGGTGGTCCCACCGATGCAGACTTTTTTGTCCGCATTCTGGATGTCTATCCCGACGGAAGAGAATTATTTGTGGTGGAAGGTTGTGTAAATGCAAGAGCAAGGGAATATGTGAGGTCTTTATACAACAACAATGAAAATATCCACGCTCCTTATACGAATATTACCTCCGGAACCGTTTACGAATATCAGTTAAAAATGATGCCTGTCGGATATGTATGGGGCAAAAATCATAAGGTCAAGGTTCTCATAAGCAGCGGAAATTATCCGCGGTACCAATCTAACCCTAATCTGCCGATGATGAATTATGATTTTTTCAGACGCAAACCCAATGATGGTCAGCAATATAATTATTCCGGAACCCTGATGAGCCCCAGAATTGCACAGCAAAGCATACATTTTTCCCCGGCTTATCCCAGTCATATCGCCCTGCCGGTTTTTGACAATCTTCCTTCCAATTTTATTGCTGATCAAAAGCCTTCAAAGGAATATTCCTGGAGTGTTTATCCTAATCCCTGTTCTGACTACGCATTTGTTAATTTGCCAAACGAAAAAGGCCTGGTGCAGGTTTATTCAACTAATGGCCAATTATTAGAAGAGAAAGAGACGGATAAATCTTTCGTTCTGGACGTCAGCCGGTATGCTCCCGGAATATATGTCGTAAAATTCCGTTCCGAAAATCTCACTCTCAGCCGGAAAATTATTGTGAACAGATAATACCAATTAGAAATTTAAAATATGTACGGGATTTATGGTATAATGCCTGCCTGGATGGCCAGTCAGACAGGCCGATGTAACAGATGTTATAGGCCAATTCGTTGGACTATTACATATGGGCAATCGTTATAATCAGCCGCCCCAGTCAATGATTGGCAGGAGTCACTACGTTCCTATTGCGCAATCTGTGATTATCATTATTTTTGTTTAAAAAATAAAAAAAATGGCAAAAACTGTTCAACCAAGCATGGCAAAAAAAATCATATTCGCTTCAATCATATTTCTCACGGCCATCTGTTCATGTCACAACAAAAAGCCTGTTCCCGCCGAAAATAATTCATCCCCCGCACCAACTCAAAAAGAGATTGCTGTAAACAAAGATTCGCTGTTGCTTGAATTGACCGACCAGATCTTAGCGGCCCTGGAGGCGAAGGACTACCCCAAAATATCCTCATATTTTCATCCGGTTTACGGAGTCCGGTTTTCACCTTACGCCTATATTGATACCTTAGCCGATGTGCGTCTGAAAAAAGAAACCTTTAACGAACTGGTAAAAAAACAGACCAAACTGAGGTGGGGCAGCTTTAATGGCAGTGGAGAAGATATTTTTATGACGGTCCCGCAATACTTCGGCCGCTTTGTTTACAATGCCAATTATAAGAAAGACGGTGAAAAATATGTTAACAAGGTAAACGGCAAAGGAAACACAAAAAACAATATGAATGTCATCTACCAGGGCCTTGATTTTATTGAATGTTACATTCCGGGCTTTGATAAAAAAATGGATGGCATGGATTGGTGCAGTTTGCGGTTAGTATTTAAAAAATACCATGAACAATATTTCCTGGTCGGCATTGTCCACGACCAGTGGACCATTTAGCCTGACCTGTCCACAAATAAACAAAGTGAATTTTATCATGATTTTCTTTCACGGTGGCTGAGGTGATACATTGAGCCTGCCGAGATGCCCTCGAAGCCACCGTCATTTGATTGTCTCCCGGTGGCTGAGATGGTACATTGAGCCTGCCGAAATGTCCTCAAAACCACCGCCATTTGATTGTCTCCCGGTGGCTGAGGCCCCCGAAGCCACCGTCATTTAATTGTTTTTCAAATTGATTGCTGTATTAATACAGTTCCTTTTGTTAGCCCGAAGGGTAAAAAATTCATGTAAATTTTTCAGGCTAGATATTTTTTTCTTCTTTTTCCAGCTCCTCCCAAAACTCCAAAGCCCTCCGCGTATGCGGTATCACAATAGAGCCGCCAACAATATTGGCTATGGAAAAAATCTCCATCAATTGTGCACGTGTCAGTTTGTGTTCATGACATTTTATCAGGTGGTATCTGATGCAATCGTCGCAACGAAGCACCATGGAAGATACCAGGCCCAGCATTTCTTTGGTTATGGTAGGTAAGGCGCCATCGAGGTAAGCATTGGTGTCGAGATTAAAAAATCTTTTTAACACCAGGTTATCCGACGCGAGCAATTTTTCATTCATTTTGCTCCTATAATCATTAAAATCTTTCAGTTTGGCACTCATAGACACTTTTTTTGTGGTTACCGGAAAAATATTTTCAGTAAAAAATTATCGCTACAGCCGAAAAACATAAATTTGTCATGTTTTTTTCAAAAATAGTATTTTTCTCAACCAAATAATTCAACTCCATGTTAAAAATAACTGCACACCCGATTCTTGAAGTTAAAGACACTCCCGAAGTTACATTCCTATACGAAGGCAAAACCCTTAAAGGACAATCCGGATTTACTATTGCTGCCGCCCTGCACCAGGCGGGATATCCTGTGCACAGCCACAGCCTCAAAAACCGCGAACGCAGTCTTGAGTGCGGCATTGGAAAATGCGGGGCCTGCGAAATGCTGGTCGACGGACAAATAAAAAGAATATGCATAACACTGGTTGATGGCGTAAAAGAAGTACGAGAGATTCCCAAAGATTATGCCCCCGAGATGAACCCGCCGGAAACACAAAAGCCGCACGATGTTTATAAGACCGATGTGGTCATCATTGGCGCCGGCCCCGCCGGACTAGCCTGCCGCGAACAACTTAACAAACATGCCGTTTCCAATATCGTCCTCGACAACAACGACAAGATTGGCGGGCAGTTTATCATGCAAACCCATCAGTTTTTCTTTTTTGAAAAAGAAAAAAAATTCGGCGGAATGCGCGGATTTGATATTGCCACCACCCTAGCCGGCGACAAACACGACGGCATCATGCTCAACGCCACCGTGTGGGATATCCTAGAAGGAAACCGTATTGCCGCCAAAAACCTGAAAACCGGCGACATCTTTTTTGTTGATGCCGAATATATGGTGGTAGCCACAGGCGCCGTACCTTTTATGCCGGCTTTTGAAAACGACGACCTGCCGGGTGTATACACCGCTGCCGTTGTCCAAAAAATGATGAACAACGAGTTTACCCTGCTCGGCAAAAATGTGTTGACCGTAGGAGCCGGAAACATCGGTTACCTTACTTCTTATCAGTTGATGCAGGCCGGCGCTCATGTGAAAGCTATCATCGAGGCCATGCCCCGCGAAGGAGGGTTCCCCGTACAGGCCAACCGCGTGAGGAGACTGGGTATCCCCGTCATGCTGTCGCACATCCTTATAAAAGCCCTGCCCAACGAAAACCACGACGGCATTGTGGGTGCCGTGGTGGCCGAATGCGAAAACTTTAACCCCATCCCGGGAACCGAAAAAACCATTTATGGAATTGATGCCATTAATATCTGTACCGGCCTGGTTCCCGACGACCAACTATTAATAAAAGGAAACGAAATCTTTGGACGGAATTGTTTCGGGGCCGGAGATGCCATACGTATCGGTGAAGGCACCAGCGCTGTGGTTAGAGGTAAACAGGTAGCCTTTGAAATACTCAACGAGATGGAAGAACACTTCGACTATGACGAATTTCTTGCCACATCCAAAGAATACATCGATTCGCAGCAACATCCCATAAGAATTATTCAGGAGCCCTACAAACCAACCAGTCAGCGCATGGAAGCCCGTCCTTTTGTGCAAATCGACTGCCTCTACGGCTTTGCCTGCAACCCCTGCGAATTCGCCTGCCCGCACGGAGCCATCACCAAAACATCAACCAGCACCGTGCCACAGATTGATTTCGACAAATGCACCGGATGCATGGAGTGTGTTTACCAATGCCCGGGATTAGCCATCTTTGGATACAACATTAAAAAAGACTGGCTGTTTCTGCCCGTGGAATATTACGTGGAAGAAGGCGCCGCCGTTTTTTTGGTTGACAACAACGGTGAAAAACTGGGAGAAGGTGTTATAGAAAAAGTATTAAAAAAACCTAATAAAACAAATGTGGTCAGGGCTAAATCACTGACCCTCCATGGTGAAGACCTTATTGCTGTCCGTGGATTTATTATAAAAGAAAACTATCCGGAAAAGATAACATTTGAAAAAGCCGAAAAAGCAAAAGAAACAGAGAAATATATTTGTCATTGCGACGATGTTACCCTGACAGAGATTCTTAATGTGATCGGTGACCGCAGGTTTATTTCGGTGGACGAAATTAAACACACTACCCGTCTGGGCATGGGCGCCTGCCGCGGCAAACGATGTATCCGCCGGTTGAAACAACAATTAAAAAGTTATGATATCTCTGTTGTTGGCGAGGCTACACCGCGCGGGCCGTTGTCGAACCAGATTAACTTCGGCGAGCTATATCCTAAATCAGTTCCTGAAAAAGTACATGTCAGCAACCAGGGTATTGCTCCTGAAATTGTCAAGGTTGCTTCTTTTGTAGCCGGCGGGGGTATCGGAGGCAGCGCTTTGTTCCGCTATCTGGCTGAGGCCGGCATGAAACCGGTATTGGCTAACTTCGGACGGGGTTCTTCCTGGCGCAACATCGCCGGCGGACGGCCCGGCTTCAGTTTGCCCGAGATGGCCGATCTCGCCGTACATAATCTCGAGATATTCAAAGAATTACAAAAGTTTAAAAATATTGACTACCACCGGACACGTTATGTAACTTTTGCCCACGACGAAACCATGTATAAAGCGCTGGTCGATTCCCTGTCGTGGTCCGATGCCGTTATGGTGGAGCCAAAAGATTTTGCCAGGGTAATTTCGCCCTACCTCAATACCAACCTGAATAAATATCTTGCCGCACAGGTCTCAGAAAATTGCTGGCAGGCCACCCCCGGACGCGTTATCGACCTGATACGGCGCATAGGTATCAATAATGGCGGAACCGTACTTGAAGATTGCAAAATGATCAGCCTCAGAAAAGAGGAAAACACCTTTAAAATTCTTGTCCGCAACCACCAAGAAAAATATGTGGAATACCATACAGAGGTGTTTATCAACGCTTTGGGCTTCGAAGGCGAAAAGTTTGCCCGCATGCTGGGATTAGAAACCGGTTTGTATCCTGTTAAACACCAGGCTTTTATCACCAGAAGGCTTCCCATGATGGGATTGAATGGCAACCCCCTGGACATGCTGATCGACCGTCGCCGCTACAAAGGTTTTGTTGCCGTGTACGGGCAACAGCTGGCAGAAACAGGACAGATAATTGGATGCGCTTCTCCGGCTGTTGATCCACAACAGGCTGACAAAAACCTGAAAATCAACTCACAGGATTTCCTTGAAATAGCTACCGAAATATTCATCGACTGGATACCTCAACTGTCTTCTGTTGGTTTTCAGGCTGTATGGGCCGGATATTATGTGGAGCCCCGTATGATAATCGATACCGAACACGGACTCTTCCTCGGTTTGCGGGGACAAGGCTTTATGCTGGGACAATACCTGGCTAAACTTTATGTGGATGCCCTTACAGGGAAAAAAGTGCCGGAATATTTCAGCCGCCTGAATTTAAACGGTGACGGTCTACCCGAAAAAGCATTCAAATAACGGTAAACTGTTGATTTAACGGCTTTTTTGTCGAAATTGTTTTTGCAAAAGAAAAATTTCGTAACTTTGCAAACTTTTATTTAAAAGATAGTGAGTTATCAGGACCGTTACATATTGGAGTTTGCAGGATTGAGTGATGGTATGCATCATTTTGAATTCACCGTGGACGGCAACTTCTTCCGCGAGTATGACTACGAAGATATTCAACAATGCAATATCCTTGTACTGCTCGACATGAACAAACAGCCCGATATGCTGGAGCTCAAAATGAACTTCAGCGGAACCATTGTCTGCGAATGCGACCGCTGCCTGGAAAAATATGACCAGCCGGTAGCCGGCAACGAACGGCTGATAGTGAAATTTGGCGATGAAGACACTGAACCTGCTGACGACATCATTATGTTGCCGCCGCAGGAAAACAAAGTGGACCTGAGCCAGTTCTTTTACGAAACCATTATCTTGTTGCTCCCCCAACGAAGGGTGCATCCTGAAGACGAAAATGGTAAAAGCAACTGTAATCCTGACATAATTAAAAAATTAGAAGAACTTAACCAACAAAAAAAAAATAACGACCCCCGCTGGGATGAGTTAAAGAAAATAACGTTTAAAAATTAATGCCATGCCACATCCAACACGAAGGTTTTCAAAAACCAGAACCTTAAAAAGAAGAACCCACGACAAAGCTACAGACCCCACTATTTCAGTATGTTCCAACTGTGGAGCACCCGTGCTGTATCACAGGGTATGCCCTGAATGCGGATATTATAAAGGAAAACCTGCCATTGATAAGACCGAAGCACAGGTAGAAACAAAAAAAGAACCCAAAAAAGTTACCAAAAAAGAACCCCCAAAAGGAAAAAAGAAATAGCTCCCGTAACTATTAATTGATTCTTATGATTCAAAAAATCAGGGCGGCAATTACTGGTGTTAGCGGGTATCTGCCCGACGATATCCTTGACAATGCCACACTTGAAAAAATTGTGGATACCACCGACGAATGGATACGTTCCCGTACCGGTATCCTCGAAAGGAGAATCCTGAGAGAACCCGGAAAAGGCACATCTGATCTGGGTGCCGGAGCCGTGAAATTATTATTGGAAAAAACCGGAAACAAAGCGGAAGACATCGATCTGCTGGTGTGCGCCACCGTGACTCCCGATATGCAGTTTCCCGCCACCGCAAATATTATCTGCGACAAAACCGGCATTAAAAATGCTTTTAGCTTCGACCTGAATGCAGGTTGTTCCGGCTTTGTTTATGCACTGGTAACGGCATCAAAGTTTGTGGAAACCGGGCAATGTAAAAAAGTAATCGTGGTGGGTTGCGAAAAAATGTCTTCTATAGTGGACTACACCGACCGCGCTACCTGCATAATTTTTGGCGATGGCGCCGGAGCCGTTCTTCTTGAACCGACCATCGAAAATACCGGCATCATTGATTCACTGATGAGTGCGGATGGTAGCGGAAGGATTTACTTGCACCAAAAGGCCGGCGGTTCCTTGAAACCAGCCAGCCATAAAACAATTGACGACAGGGAACATTTTATCTACCAGGAAGGACAGCCGGTTTTTAAAGTGGCTGTAGTAAAAATGGCCGAAGCCACCGAACAAATCATGAAACGAAACGGCCTCACCGCCGAAACACTCTCCTGGCTGGTACCCCACCAGGCCAACCTCCGCATCATCGAGGCCACCGCCCGCCGTATTGGTATCGACAAGGAAAAAACCATGATCAACATTGAAAAATATGGCAATACCACTGCGGCAACTATTCCGCTGTGCCTTTGGGAATGGGAACGCAAACTGAAAAAAGGCGACAACCTTGTTTTGGTTGCTTTCGGAGCAGGATTTACCTGGGGAAGCGTGTACCTGAAATGGGCGTATAACTGATTGTGTTTTAGAATTAGGTGAAAAATTTTGTGTCTTAAAAAAATACAGAAAGATGAAAAAGCAGATTTTATTTATTATTTGTTTTTTGTTTTTTCTGAATGTTTTTTCTCAGGAAAAAGAAAGAACCAACGATGTGAACAGGCATTTTGACGCTGCCATGTTTCCAAAGGGCATCACCACCATTAATGTTTATTCCAGCAAGGAATGCGGCCGATGCGGCAATGTGGTTGAATTGCTCAGAAAAGACAGTATTGTTTTTAATGAGTTTGACCTCACCGACCCCAAAGTTTTTGATGAAATGAATGCTAAAGTATATAAAGCAGTGCCTTACAAAGACCTTACTGTCACAACCGAGTACCCGGTTTTTGAAATAGATTCTATTATCTTTCATCACATCGAAGATCATGTGAAATTTGCTAACGATCTTATTGAATACCTCCACGGCAAAAAAGAGGATAAGGTAAATCCCGAATAAAAAATTCCTTTTCGCAACAACACATCCACATTACAGGGCTTGCTGCCAGGGTTTATCAAAAAGGCAACAAACACATCACTCCCGGGTCATTTTTTATGGATTTGATACGGATATTCATTACCTTTATCTGCATTTTAAAATAAGGAGTATCATGAAAACATTTCTGGATTTAAGTGCCACCGGAATTGACGGCAAAGAGATAAGTATGTCAACGTATAAAGGAAAGAAGATACTTGTGGTGAACACGGCCTCCAAATGCGGATTTACTCCGCAATATAAAGATCTCGAAAGGCTTTACCGGGAGTTTGGTCCAGAAAAATTTGTGATTCTTGGATTTCCGGCCAATAATTTTTTGTGGCAGGAACCCAAAACCAATGACGAAATAGCCAGTTTTTGTTCTCTCAATTACGATGTTACCTTCCCGATGTTTGCCAAAATTTCTGTAAAAGGATCAAAACAACATCCTGTTTATGAATGGCTTACCAAAAAAGAACTCAATGGAAAGGCCGATGCCAGAGTGAAATGGAATTTCCAGAAATTTATGATCAGCGAAAATGGCGAATGGCTTGACATGGTGCCTCCCGCCGAAAGCCCTTATTGCGAAAAAATAGTAAACTGGCTGCGAAAAGGCTGAAAACATTACGGGGCTGCATTTCGTTGAAATGCAGCCCCGTAAATCGTAAAGTAAGCTTAAATTAAAACTTTACAATTTTTCCGGAGATCATTTGATCACCATTAATCAGGCGATACATATAAATACCTGCAGGAATATTCATCTCGTAATGATTAACCGCATTGTTTTGTAATTCAAAACCGGCAACGAATTGTCCGCTCAGGTTAAACAGTTGAATTTGCGGATGAATAGTTTGTGTAAGTTTCAGGTCGCTTATCAGTTCATTTTCCGAAAAATATATGCTGTAGCTGCCGGCTGAAATATCGCTGATCCCTGTAGTATTTGTTATCACGAGGTCAGAACCATTGTCTGCTGCGACAAGAGCATAATCAGAAGAAACCACGCGTATGCGATATCCGCCGCCTGTCGGTGTGCCTGCCGGGATGGTACCCGATATAGTTCCGGAGGTTGTGGTTGCCAGTGTTCCGAGCGTAACAGGCGATGCAAACAAACCGGCATCATCCGAAAGTTGTGCCGTTACAATATTCCCTGCATTCATTGTTCCGGTAAGAGTAAATGGAACACTGATGGATGAGCCATTAGCTGCATCAACAACATAAGTTGCAGGCGAGATGGTTCCGGTGGTTAATACTGGATTGTAAATTAATTGTAGATCATCAATGTAAAGGCTGTCACCTGCAGAGCCTCCCCCCGGTGTGCTATTTGTTGTAAAAGAAATTAATAAGTATTGGGGTGTTGAAGCTGGCCCTGAATATACAAATGGAATACTCTTGCGTACCCACAATCCGTTGGTTTTTGGGAAATTTAAAGTCGCAGAACCTACAACATGACTTGTGGAGTTTGCATCTTGTGGATCCCTTAAATCATAATTATCATGAATAACAGCGTTGACCCGTGCCTGTTCTGTGCCGCCGGAGGCTGGTTTGAATCTTACCCAGACGACCAGGGAATCGGGATGCCCAGTAAAAGAGTGATTAAATCCATTTTCAGCGCTTGAAGTAAAGTTATAATTTGATGAGCTGGTTGCCTGTGTGCTTCCCATGTTTATTTTTCCTGTTGTGAAATTTCCATTAGCAATAGCAACGGATTCATCTGTCGACCATATTACAGCGCTATAGGTACCTAAAGTCCCTGGACGTTTTACAACAGATCTGTCAATACGTTTCTTTTTGCCGAATTGTGTCAAAAATGTTGTGTTTGCCGTCATAAATGAGTTCCAATTGGCAGGCTCTACATTGGTTTCACCTATATTATCCCAACTTTCAAAGTCGCCATTGTTAACCTGTGGCGTTTGTGCATTTGATATTACGGTAATTCCCAGAAGAAATAATCCTGTAAAAAATAAGGTTTTCAGTTTCATAGTCTTAGTTTTAAAAAATTTAAGCGGCAAAAGTATATTTTTTTTTCAAACAAATTTCAAAATTCAAATATCCATATAGGTCAGACCTGCTGAGGTGACTCAAAAACCGGTAATTTGCGTATAAAAAACAGATTACTTTATTTCGAACTTAATTTATTCAACCATTGAGTCATATATTCTAATACTTCGGGCGAGAATGTTTCTTCTATATCAACATATTCCGAAGGAGACCCGGTGGCTGAGTGTTGAAACAAATGATTCAACCCTTCAAATTCTTTAATAGTAAAATCTTTATTACCTGCTTTTAAAAGATACTTTTCTATGGCCTTAAGGTTTTGTGCGGAAGGAACCTGCAGGTCTTTGCTGCCATTCATTGCTAAAACAGGGCAGGTGATTTTGGAAAGGGTTTTTCCGGGATCGTAACTGATAAAATAGCGGAACCATGGAGTAACAACCTGATAAACGCTCTGAATAAGAACTTGTTTATCTATGCCGCTGTTTTTAATCGCGTCGGGACTTATTGTTTTCCAGTAATCATCAATGAGTTTACGCATTTTTTCAGTGGCTTTTTTGTCATCTTTCTCTTTTTTTGCGATTTTGTAAAGCTTTTTATTGAGTTCTTTATTGGTTGCTATTTCTTCTTCCGGTGTACTGTCGGCGCGGGCTATCAGTTCCGACTGAAGCAGCAGGATGTCTTCGCCTTTCAGTCCGGGGCCGGCAAGCATCACGATAAAGGTCACATCGTTGTTGCGCGAGGCCACAACCGGAGCAATAAGGCCTCCCTCGCTGTGCCCCATGATCCCGATTTGTTCCGGATTTATCCTTTTGTCTTTTTGCAGAAACGTAAAAGCCGCTTCTGCATCATCAGCAAAATCAGCCGTGGTGGCTGTGGAAAATATACCTTTTGATTTTCCCGTACCACGGTCGTCATAACGCAATACGGCGATGCCATTCCGTGTGAGGTAATCAGAAATAACAAGGAAGGGTTTATGTCCCAACAGTTCTTCATCGCGGTTTTGCGGACCGGAACCGCTAACCATTACCACGGCGGTAAAATTTTCGCCGGATGACGGCAGTGTCAGTGTCCCGGAAAGCGAAATACCTGCTTTTTTATTAATAAAAGTAACCTCTTCTTCTTTATATGGAAAAGGTCTTTGGGGTTCCTGCGGACGATTCAGTTCCGGAAGTTTTTCCACACGAGCCATTGAAAGTGGAAATTTTTTCCCTTGTGTAAAGAACCCTTTAAGGGTATCCGCAGAAATATTTATTGTTCCTTTGAAAGATGCATGAATTTCTTTGGAGACAATTTTAAGTGTATCATTAGCAAATTCTGCTTTATCCACCTTGATGTTCATCGCACCCTGGTCGGGGCTTATGAGTTTTGAAATTAATATTCCGGATGAATCCTTAATCATTAAACCGATGCGCAATTTTGCCACACCAACATCTAAGGAGCCAAGCCAGTTCCCGGCAACGTGCAGGGCATGGGTTTGCGAAAAGCCGGAAAATGTTACTATCGAAAGCAAAATAATAAACAGCGTTTTTTTCATCGTGGCAGGTATTTTACATGACAAAAATACAACAGAAACAAACCTCTTTAGTTTTAATTGCCTGTTTTACAGGAAAACTAATTTTTTTGTAAATAAAAAAATTTGAAATGTGGATTTTCAAAGTGGGTTAATTTTTAAGTGTGAGATATTGAACTATCACGTTACGTCAATCATTATTAAACGGGTAAAGAATTATATATGTAGACAAATAAATTAATTAAAAATATTTGAATATTTTCTTGCTTTTTACAAAAAAAAGTTTTATTTTTGACAAAAATTATTAAAATTTTGAGATATGAAAAAAATAATACTCTTTCAATTTATTATGTTACCATTAATTATTGTTTTGAGTACGAAACTATCAACGGCTCAATTTCAATCCTTATTTGGAAAAAATCAGACTTCATGGAACATTAAACATCAACAGTTATTTGGTGAATATTGCGACAGTTTAGCTGTAATTGGAGATACTATTATTAATGAAAATGTCTGGAAAAAAATATACTGTTATACACCTATTTTAAACCCTGATTTACAGACTGTCAAGGGATTTATCAGGGAAGATACCATCACGGGGAAAGCGTGGTATTATAGCTCAGTTGATACGAATATTAACCTAATTATGGATTTGTCCCTTAATATGTCAGATTCGTTCTATATTGATAATTTGGGCGGGGATTATCTGGTTGACAGCATATATTACTTCTCTGGTAAAAAACACGTAAGATTTAACTTAACAATATCGTACACTTCAAATAATGAAAAATTCACGATGATAGAAGGAACTGGTACTAATATTGGCATCAGATATACTGATAATCAATGGCCGGGCATAAATCCTTATTTAATGTGTCATTATAAAGATTCTCAACTTGTTTTTATTAATAAAGATAGTATATATGGCATTAAGTGTAACACAAGTATTATTGCTGTAAGCGAGCAAGAAAAGGAATCAAATATCAATATATTCCCTAATCCAACCAAAGATTATCTTTATATCGAAAACTATGTTAATTCAAATATTACGGCTATAGAAATATTAGATATTCAAGGCAAAATTAAGATATCAATAAACAATATTTTTGATGATCCAAATAATCCTATTAACATTGATATATCTAAATTAAAAAGTGGGGTTTATATCATCAAAATGATTTCAAGAGATTTTAATTATCATTTAAAGTTTATTAAATTTTAATTAACTATAAACAATTAATTATGAAATACTTAATAAAAATTTTTACAATCAGCTTTTTTTATTCTTTTCACATAATATATTTTCCCAAAATTATATTGATAGTTTGTTTTGGGTAAAAATTATTAATGATGATGCAAAACCAATTGATGATGGTTTACCAATCACTAATAGTAAAGAATTTAATAGTTTTTTAAATTTAAATAACGCTACATTTTGGGGGCAAGCATTCCTAGGGGCTAAGGATGATACTTTAAAAAGAATTTACGAATTAAGATGTAGAGATTGTGATATTGATTCAATTATTTATAAAATGGGTAGCTTGTTTCCAAGTTATTTTAGTGTCTTTCGTAAACAAGAAATTCTTGAAAACATTTCTGTTTATGATCCAACTGATTATTTTTGGTATTTAACAACTCAGGATACGACAAATTGGTTGTGGTATTTAAAAAAAATTCAGGCAAATTTGGCTTGGAACATAACGAAAGGAAGTCCGAGTATAAAAATTGCGATACTTGATACCGAATTTGATATTACTCACCCTGATTTACAGAATAAATTTGTATTACCATATGATCCATATAGTAATAGTGCTTTTGATTGCACCCCAACATTTTGGCATGGCACTACTGTTGCTGGTTTTGTAGCTGCTGAAACAATTGAACAAGGTTCGCAAGGTAATAATGGACAATTAGCATCTGTTGGGTTTAAAACAATGTTGGTAGGCTACAATGCTTGGGGTGGTAATTATTTACAAAAAGCATTTCATGCCTCAACAGTTATGCATGCAAACATCATTACATCATCAGCTGGTGGTTGGTCAAATTGTCCAGATGCAACAGGTTGGGATCAATTAGTTGTAAAAGAAATATTAGATAACGGAACATGTATTATTATGCCTGCTGGTAATGGAGTAAACGGAACCCATAATTTTTGCCAACAAGTTGATCCCGTGAATGATTGCCCATTTTTTCCATTATCGCCTTATTACGATAGTAGGATAATCATTGTTACTGGAACAGATAAAAATGATAAGCACAATTACTTTGATGCAAATAGCAATATTGATTATACACAATCACATTATCCAATGGTAGATGTTTGTGCGCCAGGGCACGACCTCTTAGGTGCCGGCCTTACAGATTGCGGCAATAATAATTGGCCATATTATGGTTCTTATGGGGGAACATCATTTGCAACACCAATTGTAGCAGGAACTGCAGCCCTAATTCTTTCTGTGAATCCTTGTTTAGAGCCTGCGGATATAGAATTAATCTTAAAAAGTACAACTGATCCTGTTGTTGATGAAGCAAATTATAGTGGCATGTTAGGTTCAGGTAGGATAAATGCATATAATGCTGTTACGTTAGCTCAAACATACGGAACAGTTCCGACAATAAACCAAAATGAAACATGGTCTGATGATAAATTTATTAATCAAATTGTTAGTATTGAATCTGGGGCTACATTGACAATTACAGGTAAAATTAGATTTGCGGAAAACTCAAAAATCATTATAAAACCTGGTGGAGTGCTTATAGTTAACGGCGGGCTTCTGACTAATTCTAAGGGTTGCTCCAATCCATTATGGGAGGGCATTGAGGTATGGGGTACAAGCAATCAGCATCAATACACGTATTCTGGGAATTGTTATCAGGGCAAATTGATATTAATGAATGGTGCAACCATAGAAAATGCTAGGGAGGCTGTAGTAAACAGGAAGTATGATGACTGGAATTCGATGGGGGGGATTATACAAGCAGATAATGCCAATTTTATAAACAACCACCGAGCTATATTGTTTATGCCTTACAGTAACTTTAACCCGAACAACCCCAGCGAAACACGGGATGATTTGTCGTTTATAAACAACTGCAATTTTGAAACGAACAATAATCTAATCGATGGTCAATTTCATTCCTTTATCACCATGTAGAAAGTAAAAGGCATACAAATAACAGGATGCACATTTGAAAATAATAACCCCAATGCCCTAAGCAACGATGATTTAGGTATGGGCGTGTATTCGCTGGATGCTGATTATGATATTGATAATTCCTGTAGCAACAGCCAAGTTTCTCCTTGTCCGGCAGGCGATATTATCAAGAGCCAGTTTACACATCTAAAATACGGCATAAAAGCAGAAAAATCCGAAACCAATAATACTTATACAGTAATGAACACAGAGTTCACAAATTGTGCATACGGCATCTGCAATTCGGGGGTTGATAATGCTTCTATAAAGTTGAACCAAATTAAATATATCGCACCTTACAGTCTTTGTCCGGGCACTGTTGTGGGCATATATTTCAATCCGGGCACCGGATACGCCATTGAAGAAAATGTTTTTACTTCTAATTTGTCATCAGCCTTTACAACTATTGGGGCTTATATGGTAAACGCCGGCCAAATAAATAATCAGATATACAAAAACAGTCTGAATGGATATACTTATGGTTTAGAGTCTGTTGGAAACAACAGAGACCAATCAGGCGCTAATGGGTTAAGGTTTTTTTGCAATACTTTTACCGAGGATAAAACTACAGATATTTATGTAAAAAGAGCCAGTGGGAGCTATATAAATCAGGGTGTTGCTCTTATTCAGGGTGTGTCGGGCACTCCCGGTTTATCGGCTGGCAATATGTTCTATTCTTCATCACCGCCTTCGTATCATATTTACAATAGTTCGGGTTTTGCTATGAATTATTATGTTAATACAACGCAACTCCCGGAATGTCCGAGTTTAAGTTATGGCTCTCTTACTATTGTAAATAACATTCCAAGTAATACCTGTCCATCAAATATAAGTGGTGGTGGTGGCATCACGATGTCGCTATTATCAATACCGGCATTGGAAACCAACTATTTTACTGAAAAGGATGCCGAAACAAGTATTAAAAACCTGCTTAAGACTCTTATTGACGGAGGAAATACCGAGGCGCTAACTCAAACAGTAGAAAATAGCTGGCCACCGGATACATGGAACCTGCGTGCCAACCTTCTCAGCAAATCTCCTTATCTGTCGGAAGACGTACTGGCAGAAACACAAGAAAAATCACAGGTATTGCCCAATCCCATATTGTTTGAGATTTACAAAGCCAATCCTGACGGCTTAAATAAGGACGAATTGCTCGATAAATTACTGGAAAAGAATAACCCTATGTCCGAATGGATGGTTGACTCATTAAAAAGTGCCAGAAAAAATGAAACCTACCGTTCGCAACTCGAAGGTTCACTATCATATCATGCTCTTAAAAAAGAACAAATTGCTCATGATATTATTAAAATAATATTAAACGACAGCAGTGGCGTAAACCATGGACTTCTGCAAACATGGTTTTTCCGCATGAACAATTATCAGGCGGATATTATGGCTATAAGTGATTATTGCCAGACAGAAAATTACCATTCGGCACAGGCCATACTGGATAATATACCCGCAAAGTTCAATCTCAGTTCCGAAGAACTGCAGGAGCATCAAACTTTTGTAGATTTGTTCGGGTATTTGAAATCATTTAATGAACATAGCAAAACCATATACCAGCTTGACAGTTCGGAAGTATTGCTGATAAAACAACTGGCCGATGAAGGTTTTGGCCTTGGTAAAATATATGCCCGGAGTATTTGCGCTATTTACGGATATATATACGACCCGGTGATTGAAATTGACGAAGAATTTTCACAAAACAAATCGCTGAAGATCAATATACATGGAGGCATTGCGCCAATTGACAAGGATACCTTTATCAGTATTTATCCAACACCTGCTCGTGAATGGCTTGTTATAAAATGGGAGTTTCCGGTTTATGCAGGGTTATCTCAAATAAAAATAGTAAATGCGCAGGGTGTTGATCAAGTAGTACTAGATTTGAAAGGCATATCAGGCGAAAATATTTTAGATACTAAAGAGTGGAATGCGGGAATTTATTATTTTAAAGCCATACAAAACAATCAAATAATACAAACTGGGAAAATAGTGGTGATCAAATAGAGGTAAGTTCATATCCCAAATGTAAACCATTGTAAAATTATTATACAATTACGGATAAGGAAGTAACCTGAAAAATTCATACGAATTTTTCAGGTTTGATTTAATTGGCCTGTTTTATCGGAAAACTGTATTTTTGTACATCAGAAAACTTATTTTTTTTTGAATACAAGATCAGATAAAAGCGCACTAAGGGTACAGGATGGGATCGAACAGCCGTCTTCGATAAATGAAGCAGCCATAAAGAATATCCGAAGCAAAAAGCCCGCAGCCTTAACCAAAAAACAACTGGTTGAAGGTGTTCTTTCGGGAAATATCACCCTGTTAAGTAAAGCTATTACCCTGATAGAGAGCACTCTCCAGGAGCATCAGTTGATGGCACAGCAGGTGTTAGAGGCCTGTCTTCCTTATTCGGGCAATTCGCTGCGCATAGGCTTTACTGGTGTCCCCGGCGTGGGCAAAAGCACCTTGATAGAAGCGCTTGGCAAATTTCTCACCAAACGCAGGCACAAACTGGCCGTGCTGGCTATCGACCCCAGCAGCTACCGCACCAAAGGCAGTATCCTGGGCGACAAAACCCGCATGGAAGAACTGGCAGCCGACCCCAATGCCTTCATCCGTCCGTCTCCATCAGCAGGCACCCTGGGAGGGGTAGCCCGCAAAACCTGGGAGACAATTATTTTGTGTGAAGCAGCAGGGTTTAACATAATTTTTGTTGAAACCGTGGGCGTGGGACAGTCGGAAGTGCTGGTGCACTCTATGGTTGACTTTTTTCTGCTGCTGATGCTGGCCGGCGCCGGCGACGAACTGCAGGGCATAAAACGAGGCATCATGGAGATGGCCGATGCCATTGTGATTAACAAAGCCGATGGTGACAATATTGCCAGGGCCGACATCGCCCGCATGGAATATCAAAAAGCGCTGCATCTTTTTCCCACGTCGCTTTCGGGCTGGGAGCCCAAGGTTACCACCTGCTCGGCACGCGAAAATAAAGGAATAAAAGAATTATGGAAAATCATTGAGGAGTACCAGTCCTATAACAAAAACAACGGCTGTTTTTTTGGTAAACGGACCGAACAATCCCTTGCCCGCATGCATTATGCCATCAAAGAACAACTTTTTACCGATTTTTACAAAAACAAAAAAATAGAAACCAAACTAAAACATATCGAAAGTAAAATAGCCAATAACACTGTCAGCTCTTATATTGCAGCACGTGAACTACTTGAACTTTATTATCACTCCATGAATAACCCGGATTAATTTTCAAAAAAACACTGCATATAGCAAATAATTGTGTAATAAAATTCGTTTATTTGATAATTCCTGTAAATTGTTTAATTAAAAAACAACCATTATGAAAGCTTTAAAAGTTTTAAGTGTATGCCTGTTGGTAATCTTTACGGGCAGTATAATTTTCTCCACCTCCTGCAAGAAGGAAGAAGATGATGATAACCAATACAGCTATCGTGCTGCTCAGGACAACAACCGTGCAGAAACGGCCTTTAACCTTTCGGCCTCCGAAATTCAAAAAGCTGCCCGGCAGGTGGGAAGCAAAAGCACTAACGACACTATTCAAGGTTGTCCGGTTATTTACGTTACCGGCGGCTGGCCCAAAACAGTTACTTTGGATTACGGCACAGGATGTACCGGCACCGACGGCATTACCCGCAAAGGACAGATAGTTACCGTGATGACCGGCCTTTATGTAGATTCTTCTTCGGTAATGACCTCAACCTTTCAGAATTTTTCTGAAACTATAAATGGAATAGAACATAATATCACCGGCACTCAGATCATAACCAATCTTGGTCACAACCAGGCCGGACATCCGTATTTTTCTGTTGATGTTCAGAATGCCAGTGTTTCTTATACTGAAGGAACAATCCACTGGACCTCTCAGCGCCAAAACGAATGGATCGCAGGATACGACACCTATATGAATCCCTGGGATGACGAATACTATGTTACCGGCTCGGCTGACGGTACCGATATCAACGGAGCGGGATTCAGCGTAAATATCACTTCACCGCTCTATTGTAAATTCTGCATGTCCATTTTCCGCTGGGTAGTAGCCTCCGGAACCGTGGACGTTGTCAACCCGGGATATCCTACCATTACGGTGGATTATGGCAACGGCGATTGCGACCTGGTTGTTTATATTGTCATAAACGGTACGACTTATACCGTAGTGCTTTCATAAAGATTTTTTTAAGAAACAAAGCCTGTTACGATTCTCTGTGGCAGGCTTTTTTAATGCCTGAAAAAATGAAAAAAATCCTGATAATCGTTGGCTTACTCATCATCTTGTATTCGTTGATTTGCCTCTTGGTTTATTCATTTCAAAAGTATGTGGTTTTCAAACCACAAAAAGGCGCTGTGCCTCCCCCGGATGATTTGGAAATACAAGAATTAAAGCTGCAAACTTCCGATGGGGAATCTCTTCATGCCTGGTGGATGCCCACGGATGACGCCCAATACACCATTCTTTTTTTTCACGGTAATGCCGGAAATATTTCAAGAGGTGAAAAACGTATGCGCTTGTTCAGGGAAATGGGCTGCAATGCCCTGACCATTGATTACAGAGGTTATGGCATCAGCAGCGGCAGTATAAAAAAAGAAGAGGATATTTATGAAGATTCCCGTACGGCTTGGCAGTACCTTATAAAAGAACAGGGCATTCCCGAAGAAAAAATTATTATCTGGGGATGGTCGATGGGGGGAGCCGTGGCGGTGAACCTGGCCATGCAAAAAAATTGTCATGCGCTGGTTATGGAATCAACGTTTTACAGCTTATACGATGTAGCAGGCCGTTTTTATCGTTTTTTACCCTTGTCGTGGCTGATGAAGTATCATTTTACGTCGGGAGAAAAACTGTTGCAAATAAAAGTGCCGGTACTATTTGCTCATAGTCCCGCCGACGAAACAGTCCCCTACATAAATGGCATGCGGCTATATGAAAAGTTTTCCGGCACCAAAAAGTTTATTGAGCTGACAGGCGATCATAATCACGGCATTTTTGACACTCAGGATAAATTCGTTCCTCAGGCAAAACAATTTCTGAAATTATCAAACTGAATTGTTAGTTTTGTACCATAATTAAACAAGGATGTAAAGCTGAATCATCCTACAGAAAACCTAATAAAAGCTTTTTCTACCGATACATTTTGAAAAAGAAAATTACTGTTTAAAACTAATCGTAAGACAAACATGAAAACTATCAAAGTATTTTGTGCTATTTTTTCAATAGCCGCACTGATATCCTGCCACCCCAGCCAGGAAGAAATTGATAAACAAGAAAAGGAGAAAGATTCTCTGATGGAAATTGAAAGAGACAAAGCTCTAAATAATGCCGACAAACTTCTGGAACAAATGGATTCAATGGATGCCGCAGGTGACACCATAACACCAGAAAAAAAATAAATTCCGGCCACAAGAACAGTTTTAATATTGTTCATGCTTTTATGCTAAAGTTATTACGGCGTGTAATATCTTGTTTTTGTGAATATTAACAAATAATTGGCGGTTTTTCCTGCTAATAACATGAAGCATAGAGCTTTTCATTAAAAATAATCAGATGTATAATTTGTTATCAGGGCTTTTTTTATAACCAAACAGGCAATATTTTCAAAATAATTCATTAATTTCGCACCCCACAAGAGATTAAATAGTTATTAATCATATTATCAGCAACTTAAACAAGAAAACTTGATATGGAAAAAAAATCAAAATTTATCACATGTGACGGTAATTATGCAGCAGCATATATTGCTTATATGTTTACCGAAGTAGCATGCATTTATCCTATTACGCCATCGTCGAATATGGCAGAAAACATTGATGAATGGGCAGCCGCGGGAAAAAAGAATATCTTTGGTGAAACGGTAAGTTTATCAGAGATGCAGTCCGAAGCAGGCGCTGCAGGCGCATTGCACGGGGCTTTACAGGCAGGAACACTGGCGGCGACATACACAGCCTCACAAGGACTGCTGTTAATGATTCCGAATATGTATAAAATCGCCGGTGAATTATTACCGGGTGTACTTCATGTGTCTGCCCGCAGTCTGGCTGCACAGGCCTTGTCAATTTTTGGCGACCATAGCGATGTAATGGCTACCCGCAACACGGGTTTTGCCATGCTGGCCACCGGAAGCGTACAGGAAATTATGGACATCGCCGGCGTAGCCCATTTTACAGCTCTTAAATCAAGAGTTCCTTTCTTGCATTTCTTCGACGGATTCCGTACTTCACACGAAATTCAAAAAGTGGAAGCTCCGGCTATGGAAGACATGGAAAAACTCCTTGACAAACAAGCATTAAAAGAATTCCGCCAAAGAGCACTGAACCCTGAACATCCTGTAACAAGGGGTACTGCACAAAACCCGGATATTTATTTCCAGACCCGCGAAGTTGCTAACAAATTTTACGAAGCCGTTCCCGATATGGTTGAGCATTATATGCAGGAAATGCAGAAAATTACCGGCAGGGAATACCATCCCTTTACCTATTATGGCGCTCCCGATGCTGAAAACGTTATTGTTGCTATGGGTTCTATCACAGAAACAATAAAAGAAGTGATTGACCACCTGGT
>JAGNBV010000038.1:5766-26898 GCA_018004645.1 Bacteroidales bacterium | reverse complement strand
TGGCTTAGGGAAACACTCTCAATTATCCCGGATTACAAGGTCAACCAACTGCACAGACTTCTGCCCGGGCAAAAATAGATCACTACGGCCTTATAAGAAAGATGCACTTTGCCGGTCGCTTACGATAAAACCACAGGTTTACGTTGCAATCAAACGGTAAAATTGTTGATTTATAAAAGCAATAAACAATATCCTAAGAAACTAAGACGGATAAAATACTACGTACAAGAGAAGGATTTAATGCTTGTGTTCTTAACCAATAATTTTGATGTTGATGCTTTGGAGGTCGCAGCAATATACAAAAACCGTTGGCAGATTGAAATATTCTTCAGATGGGTAAAACAAAACCTTCAAATAAAGACTTTGTGGGGGCACTCTGAAAACGCTGTAAAAACTCATCTTTGGATAGCAATATGCACCTACCTGATTGTAGCATATCTAAAATATCAGCTACATAGTTCGTTTTCAATCTATGAAATGATGCAAATTTTAGGAATTTCTGCTTTTGCTAAAACACCTATTAATGAACTATTTGCCAAACAACAAATCAATCAAAATGTCAATGAACAACTTAATTTATTTAATTTCAATCAAATATTAACGCATCAGTAATGATGTTAATTCTTTATTCAAATGTTTGTTGAAACTTCGCGGAAGCGTCGTATTAGTTCCGGAAGATAAGCTTAAAGGGTTTAATTTTTTTAGAGGCGGAATAATTAAATAAAGATTCCTCAGTTAGCTTTATTTCCTGCCCTTCTGCTTCATTCAGGCGGGCATGTGAATGAGAGATCAGGAAGGATGAAAGCAGCTTTATTAGAAATCTCTTACAATTTACCGCTTTTACTTTTGTTTTTTATAATAACCGTTACCGGAAAATAAAAGCTGAAAGACAGAAAAATCTTATCTTTGCTGCCCTATGCACGAACTTTCCATTGCAACAAGTATCATCGAAATTGCCGAAGATTTTGCCCGCAGCCACCAGGCAGAAAAAATCAACCGTATCGAAATTGAAGTAGGTCAGCTTTCCGGTATCGTTAAGGAAAGTTTGGTGTTTGCCCTTGAATTGGCAGTGAAAAATACGGTGCTGGAATCTGCTGAAGTGGTAATTACGGAAATACCCGGAAAATCTATCTGCCAGGCCTGCAAGCACGAATTTGACAATCCCGACTGGTACACGCCATGCCCGGAATGCCAATCAATGAATACAGAAATAACCGCCGGTAAAGAATTACAAATAAAATCCATTTTTACAGGCTGATTTTGTAACTTTGCAAAAAACAAAAACTTTTTATTATGTGCGATACATGCGGTTGCAGTGACCCAAATGCGGGAGTCAGTTACCATAAGCCCGGTGAAGAACATACGCATCAGGCGCCTCATAACCATACTCATGAACATCATTACGAGCATGACCATGAGCACGAACACGGCCAGGAACATCACAGCCATACTCATCATCATGCATACGCCCACGAGCATGCTCACGATGCACATACCCACAACCATGACCACAGCCATGAACATACCGGCCACCAGCATGAACACGACCATACTCACGAAAAAGAATATAAAATAGAACACGATATTCTGGACAAAAACAAAATGTTGGCCGAACGCAACCGTGGTTATTTTGATGCAAAAAAAATAAAAGCCATCAACCTGGTAAGCTCTCCGGGTAGCGGCAAGACTACCCTGCTTGAAAAGACCATTTCGCAACTGAAACAGGAACTTTTACTATATGTCATTGAAGGCGACCAGCAAACCATGAACGACGCCAACCGTATTCATGCTACCGGCGTTCCGGTAATACAGATAAACACGGGTAGCGGCTGTCATCTGGATGCCGAAATGGTCAGCAATTCGGTAAAACAGCTTGATGTGGCCGATAACTCTATCCTGATGATTGAAAATGTTGGCAACCTGGTATGCCCCGCCCTCTTCGACCTTGGCGAATCACACCGTGTTGTCATTATCAGTGTGACCGAAGGTGAAGACAAGCCGCTCAAGTACCCTCACATGTTTCATAGTTCCGACGTCTGTATTATCAACAAAACTGATCTGTTGCCTTATGTAGATTTCAGTGTTGAAAAAGCAAAAGAATACGCCCTGCAGGTAAATCACCATTTACAATTCTTTGAAATCTCCGCTAAAACCGGCGAAGGCATGGATACCTGGCTGGGATGGCTGAAAAAACTTTAACAAAACCTTAATTTTTTATCATTTCTTTTTGTTATCGAAAATTATTTTATTTTTGTGCCAACTTTTTATAAAAAAGTAACACATGAAGGTAAAACGTTTTGGTGTATCGCTTGATGAAAGTATCCTGGCTGAACTGGATCATTTTGTCAACCTGCGGAAGTTTCCGAACCGTTCGCAAGCCATACGTTATCTGATTTCCAATTACCTTGTTGAAGAAAAAGCTGATGAGAATAAAATTGTGGCAGGGAGTATTGTTTTGGTTTACGATCATCATAAAAGGGAATTGCAAAGCAGATCAACCAGTATTCAACATGATTATCACGAAACCATCCTTTCGGTGATGCACGTACACATCAACCACCATAATTGCCTTGAAACCATTGCTGTGATGGGCAAGGCCAGCAAATTAAAAGAACTGGCCGACAAGCTGATAGCTATTAAAGGTGTGAAACACGGGAAGCTGGTTATAACAGCTACCAGTTAATTTTTTTTATTTCTATGGTAACACTATTTTCAAAAAAGATAACACATTAATCATGAAACTAATAAATAACAGTATTCTCTTTCTCCTGGCCCTGATACTTTGCAGCCCTATTCAAATCAAAGCCCATGAAGAACCTGCCAAAACACTGAAAGAAAAGAATCAGAAAGAAGCGGAAAGAAAAAAAATCAAAGATTCCAAGATAAAATCGCTTGTCTTATATACCATCATATACAACGATAAACAACAGATTGAAAAAAAAGAAAAAACGTTTGTAATGAAATACAATGAACACGGCAATTTCATCAGCGTTGAAGCTTATAAAAATGACTCATTAAATTTAACTGTAAGTTATGAATACGATGGTAATGACAATATAATTTCCGATATTGATTATTCCCCGCAGGGTTTGCCCCTGGAAAAAAACTTATACACTTTTGATATGCAAGGGCGGGTTGTTTCAGGCAAATCCTTTATTAAAGAAGATTCACTGGAAGGCCGCTTTGTCATTGAAAAAAGTAATAATAAAAAAAAGCTTGATTTTATTAAGTACAAAGCAGATAACAGCACGGATTATAAAATCACATACGCTTATGATGATGATTTTGACAAGACCGATTATACGGAAGCAGTTAAATACAATAGTGACGGTACGATAAATATAAAGGTAACCAAAAAATATAATGATAACTTCCGGCAAACTGAAAAAGCTGTATATGATGGCAGTGGAAATAAATTGTATTTTTTTACTTATGAATACGACAAATCGGGGAATAATGTAAAAATATCAAAATCAAAGCCGGATGGAACGATTGATTGGTCGGATAATTATTCGTTTGATAAACATGGAAACTGTACGGGCATGAAAAGTTTCGACAGTAAAAATATGCCGGTAACCGAACTCATATATGATTATGAATATTTTAAGTAAATTGAAAAAAGCAGATATGCGCATTTGTCAAAAAATTTTTTATGTTGTTTTTGCGCTCTTCGCCATGAATAACATATCTTCCATAGCGGTAGCCCAGGAAGGTGATTCAACAAAAATTCCGCTCACACCCAAAGCCATAACATTTAATATTGAATTGGATGAATACCAGGAGCTCCTCAACGGCAGGCCGTCATCCGATGGAATATTTTCAGGACTTGTTACCCTGAAGCCGGGCGAAAAAGTAGGTGAGCACGATACCGAGCATTACGAGGAGGTATTGGTTGTTTTGAGCGGAGAAGGTCAGATGATTTTTAAAAACGGCAGTTTGCTGGAATTAAAGTTTGGTGTTTTGGCTTATTGTCCGCCTAATACGGCTCATAATGTTAAAAATACAGGGAAAAAGCCCTTAAAATATTTATATATTGCTACGGATACGGAAAAGTAATTTTTTATTGAAAATAATTATCCTAAAGCACTTTTTCCTATTCACATCACACTACAAAAGAGAAACAAAGAATTAATCACATAAACATAAATCGGGCAAACTGAAAGAATTAGCTGATAAACTTATCGCCATAAAAGAAATAAAACACGGCAAACTGGTAATCACAACAAAAGAATAATTTTTTTTTAAAATGAGAGTAACACGTTTTTTAATATTAGTAACAATTCTAGTACTTTTTTCTATCCAAAACATGGCACAGTTGCCTTTTATCACAGATAACAGTGGGACTGTCGGACAATGGACAAAACAAATTGAAATGTCTTATGGTATTGGTTTCGACAACGGACACCGGTGCACTAAATCTGTGGCAGAAATTTCCCCGGTGCTAACCGTGGGTGTTCACGATAAAGTGGATATTGTATTAGGTTATCCATATCTTTTTTTATCGGAAGTTGATGATTCGGTTATTTCAAGGTATTCCGGTTTCTCGGATTTATGCATAGAAGTAAAGTATCGTTTCCTGGATTATAAATTCTTATCACTCGCAATTAAACCAGGCATTTCATTTCCCACAGGCAATTATAAAATCGGACTGGGTAATGGCCGTTTTGGATATTCAGCGTTTCTCATTACAACATTGTCATTTAATAAAATATTTGTTCATTCAAATCTTGGCTACATAAGAAATGAGAACAGATGTGGCGATGCTAAGGATATTTGGCACGCTTCTATTGGGTTGGATTATAATATCAGAAATGGGGTTCATGCTATTTTGAATGCCGGTGCCGAAAAAAACCCGGACATAACTTCAAATATACCCTCTGTATTTACAATTTTGGGGTTATACTGTATGTTGAATGAACATGTCGAAATTTCAGTTGGATATAAGTTAGGTTGTACTGAACCTGAAACAAAACACTCATTTATTGCAGGATTGACATTTAGATTTTAAACTTAATCAAATAATTATGCACATACCCGATGGTTATTTAAGTCCGCAGACCTACGTGCCTCTTTACGGCGCTTTTATTGCTGTTACGGCGGTTGCCGTTAAAAAAATCCGGAAAGAAGTTTCGGTAAAAAACATTCCTTACCTTGGCATGGCTGCAGCATTTTCATTCATTATCATGATGTTTAACCTGCCCATCCCGGGCGGAACCACGGGGCATGCGGTGGGGTCGGCGCTTGTGGCCATCATTTTAGGACCCTGGACTGCTGTGATTGCTGTTTCGGTGGCCCTGATCATCCAGGCCTTTATATTCGGTGACGGCGGCATTACCGCCATCGGGGCAAACTGTTTCAACATGGCGATCTTCATGCCTTTTGCGGCATATTATCTTTTTAAAATCTTTTGCCGCCATGGTGAAAAAAAATCCGGAGTCTTCTGGTCATCGTTTGTTGCCGGTTATATCAGCCTTTTTTTAGCAGCGGTACTAACAGCCGTAGAATTTGGCATTCAGCCTATGATCGCTCATTCTCCTGACTTGAAAGCGCTCTATTGTCCCTACGACCTGAAAATTGCAATTCCAGCTATGGCTATTGAGCACCTGGCACTGTTCTGTATTGCCGAAGGTCTGATCACAGCAATGATTGTGATGTATTTTTACAGGCACGAAAAACCATTGATCTATGCGCTAAATAAAGGAGGGCACCATGAATAAGCTTCAAAAAAAGATTTTGGTTTTTCTTATTATTTTGACGTTACTGACACCTGCCGGAATTTTATTGCCGATATTCTTTAACGCCGGTGATGCCTGGGGCGAATGGTCGGCCGAAACAGTTAAAGATATGATCGGCTATGTTCCACAAGGATTGGCAAAATATACCGACAACTATAAAGCTCCATTGCCAGATTATTCAGCAAATAGTGGGGATCCGTCGGTAATACATCAATCGGGGTATTATATTTTATCAGGTGTGTTAGGTGTTATAATCATTCTAATTGTCATGTTTATTATTTCCAAAATAATCGTAAAAAAGAATGGATAACAGCACTCCTGAATTTTTGCTAAAGCCGGAAGTACCCGTAACAAATCAAACACCAGGGCATAAATCAGGATTTGGTTTTATCGACCGCACGCTGAAGGCTACGGCAAAGGCTATGAATACAGTGTATTACCAGGCCAATAATTCATCAAAGCCAACATTTACCGGTAAGCTTCACCCTGCAACCAAACTATTTTCATTGATTTATATCATTGTCATCATCAGCATTGTGAACAGCCCTGCAGCCCAAGGTATTATAAGCGGCATGCTGTTCCTGTGTTTTGTATTTTCTTCATTCAATCTTGTTAAAACATACAAACGGCTTCTGGTATTCGGCTTTTTCTTTGGATTTATCGTCGTTGTTCCGGCAGCATTCAATATTATCACTCCTGGAAAAACACTCTGGCATTTGTTTTCTTTTCCCAAAGAATACCGGTTGTGGATCTATCATGTGCCCCAAAACATTGATGTAACTGAAGAAGGGGCCCTACTGGTCCTGCGTTTCTTTTTCAGGGTATTCAATTCAATATCCATCACCTACCTGGTGGTGTTCAGCACCCCGTTTGCCGAGCTTATTAAATCACTGAAGACACTGTTTATTCCTGATACTTTTCTGATGGTCATCATGCTGGCATACAAATACATTTTGATTTTGAGCCTGAGTATAGAAGAAACATATTTTGCAATGAGATCAAGGCTGCTGGGACATGTCCGGAATAAGAACATCCGCATATTGATTGCCGGACGAATTCATTACATTTTTCGCCGGTCGAAACAGACTTACGAATTGACTTATCTGGCGATGGTTTCGAGAGGATATACCGGAAAAATAGTCCTTGGCCGGCCACAAAAAATAATATACACCGATATCATCGTACTGACTATTGTTGTTGCGTTTGGAATCACAATTTCGTTTATATAACTATGGAAGACTTTTTTTTACTTGATCATGTAAGCTATTTTTATCCCGGGAATGTCAAAGCTGTTGATAATATATCCCTGAATATTAATAAGGGCGGGCTCTTTGCAATCATCGGGCAAAACGGTAGCGGAAAATCCACCTTGTTGAATATCATGAATGGTTTGATATACCCGGCTTCAGGAAAGATCTTTTTTGACGGGTCAGCGATATGCGAGAAATCACTTCAGAATAAAGATTTTAATAAAAATTTTCGCAGCCGTGTAAGTTATATTTTTCAGAATCCTGACATTCAATTATTTTGCCCCACTGTAATGGATGAACTTTTATTTGGTCCGCTGCAGATGGGAATTCCTTACGACATGGCCATTGAACGAGCAAAACAAACCTTGAATTTTGTTGGCATCACTGAATTAAAGGACCGTCAGGCATTAATGCTTTCAGGCGGAGAAAAGAAAAAAGTAGCCATAGCCTCGGTGCTCACCATGAATCCTGATGTAATTTTAATTGACGAACCTATTGCCGGGCTTGATCCGAAGACGCAAACATTTTTTATTGAACTGATCATAGAATTAAATAAAAATGGGAAAACAATCATTTTCAGCACGCACCACCTTGACCTGATCGACCACCTGCAACCAACAGTAGCAGTACTTTCAGAAGATCATACGATTCAAAAAACCGCAGCTGCTTCCGAAATCCTGAATGATGAACAGTTTCTGATCAGTGTAAATCTGATACATGAGCATGTTCACAAGCATGGCAATGAGGTACATGGTCATTTTCATTCACATTATGTCTTTCATAAGCATGAATGAGGTATAACGGTCATTATATCTGCTGTATAAATCTTTTCAAAAACTCAAAAGCCGCCAACAGGTTTTCTTCAGCCTGCGGGGTCAGAGCTTCTACGAAATCAAACTCATAGGCTTTGATATGCAGCACGTAGGTTTCAGGTTGTTTATGATAGATTTTCTGACACAAATCAAGCACATACGAAACAGAAACTGCATGCATGGTAAACTCGATAGTGGCGTCATTCGGCGACACTTTTTCCAGTTTGTAATTATCAACATCCGCAACCGAGGCATCTACAAAGATCACCGTATCGTAATCAGCTATCGTGGCCGAATCTTCGATATTTAACTGGTAGTTGCAATCCGTAAACACATTATCAATCTTTTCTTCTGCAATCCATTGATCCATCAAATTAATAAAGCGTTCCCCCAAGCCGTCATCTTGTCGTCCAGGGTTGCCATATCCATAAATCAATATTTTTTTCATAAGCTCATTCATTTATTAAAAGGGCTGAAGCCCTGGCATTATTGATAATAATTTAATAGCCCCGGCCTAAAGGCCGGGGCTATTAAATTAACTTATTAAGAATAAGGGTTTAGCCCCTACCCTATTATTTATGATCTGTAATGATCCAACTCATTCCCTTTCGAATCGTACATTTTAATATCGAGAGGCATCTTACCTAATGCGTGTGTGGCACAGCTCAGGCAGGGATCATAAGCTCTGATGGCTATTTCCACAGCGTTTTTCATGGGTTCGGTAATTTCTTTCTGTCCACTCATCATCTTCTTTGCCACAAAATTCACCGATTGATTCATAGGCTCATTGTTATTGGTAGTAGAAACAATAAGATTGGCCATCACTATCTGGTCATCATCATTAATCCGGTAATGGTGGAAAAGAGTACCCCTTGGAGCTTCTATAAGACCAACACCTTCTTTTTGCTTGGTTCCTTTAACCACGAGATCGTTTTTCTGCAGGTCAGGATCATTCAACAGTTCCTTTATCATTTCTCCGGCGTGCAGTAATTCGATCAGGCGGGCCCAATGGGTATGGAGACAATAATTGTTAGGTTTGCCGTTGGTATGAGCTTTGTAAATTTCAAATTCTTTCTGAGCCATCGGTGTAGGAATAAAGTCGCAGGTATTCAGACGAGCCAGAGGCCCAACACGATACCAACCTTTTTCTTTTCCCAGATGTTTCATGTAAGGAAACTTCATATAACTCCAGGAGCGTACTTCTTCTTCAATGTATTTGTAGTATTCCTGATAGTCAACATCATTGAGAATTTTGTTTCCTTCGGCATCCACCGCCCTGATGACACCGTGATACAAATCAAGAGCGCCGTCTTTTCTAACGAGGCTGAGATGGTTCGATGGGAAGTATGCGAAATTGTCAACAAAATCGCGGTTTTTCATGTAATAATCTTTGAAAAACTGCACTGCGCTATAAGCCCACTCTATCATCTTATCGATATTCAATGGGTCGGCACCTTTTAATAATGCATCGCGTTCTTCAATGCTGAGGTTTTTGTTGATACCGCCGGGTATAGCACCGGTTCCATGAATTTTTTTACCAGCTGTAACAGCAATTATTTCCTGGCCGAATTTACGCATAAGAACACCCTGAGTAGCCAATTCGGGGAAATTGATAGCGACACCAATCACGTTGCGGATAGCAGGGTCGGCATCGTATCCAAGCAAGAAATCGGGAGAAGCCAGGTGGAAAAAATGCAGTGCATGTGATTGGAACATCTGCCCATAGTGCATCAGCCTTCTCATCTTTTCGCCGGTCGGGGTAAGTCCGTGTCCGGTTCCTGCGCCAACGATTACGTCGAGTGCTTTAGCTGCTGCCAGATGATGGCTTACAGGACAGATACCGCATAAACGTTGTACCAAAACAGGCGCTTCCCAATAAGGACGGCCTTGCACGAAACGTTCAAATCCGCGGAATTCAACAATATGAAGGCGGGTTTGAGCCACATTCATATTGTCATCGAGGTGAATGGTTACTTTGCCATGACCTTCAACTCGTGTTACAGGTTCTATAGTTACTTTTTGTGCCATTATTATTTTTCTTTTAGATTAATCAAATTTTACTAATTCATAAGGTATGTTCAGTGTGTCGCCGGTAACCAGCGCTACTACGGCAGCCCAGATAAGATCAGCCCTTGGTGCACAGCCCGGTAAAAAGTAATCGATTTTAACGATTTCGTGACAAGGATACACTTTATCAAGTATCATAGGAAGTTCTTCATCATTAGGCATGATCTTTTCGGAGTTCAGTCCCACTGTAGGGCCGCCGAGGTACGCTTCTTCGAGACATTCCTTAACAGGAATACCATTGCGCATGGCAGGCAAACCGCCCATAATGGCACATTCGCCCAATGAAATAAGTATTTTACAATGCTTACGGAATTCTTTCAGCACTTCAATATTATCGCTATTACAGCATCCACCTTCAATGATTCCGATATCACATTCTTTTGTAAAAGTCTTAATATCATCAATAGGGGATTTGTTGAATTCGACAAGTTCGATAAGTTTTAATATACGGTCATCAATATCAAGTAATGACATATGGCAGCCAAAACAGCCGGCCAGTGATGTTGTTGCAACAATTGGTTTACTCATTTTTCAGTCCTCCTGGTTTATTGATGTGAATTTTCTATTTCTGAACCTATTACATTTTTATCGTACTTGCGTGATCCGATAGGCACGCTGAAGCCGACCTCTTTTTTCAGGATACAGCCGACGGGACAAATATCCATAGCTTTTTGTGCCAGTTCGTCGGACATGGTGGCGGCAAGTTTTCTGTCGATGTTGATTTGCAAAGTTTTTCCTCTGCCTTTAAAAGCAAAAATGCTGCGGCCTTCGCTGTCTTTGATTATACGCACGCAACGTTTGCAAAAAATACAACGGTTGCGTTCGAGGTAGATTTTCGGCGTGGTGGCATCGATTTCCCTGCGTTCAAAAGCATAAGGAAAACGGGGTACCATCATCTGGTATTTGTATCCCAGGCCCTGCAGGTCGCAGTTTCCACTTTTTTCGCAAGCGGGGCAGAAATGGTTGCCCTCTACAAATAACATTTCGACAATAGCTTTACGGATATCGTTGAGTTCGGACGTGATGTTTTCCACTACCATGCCTTCTTCCACAGGTGTGGTGCAGGCAGCCATTTTCCTGCCGTTGACATTTACAGTGCAAATTCTGCATGAACCGGCCGGAACAACGTCTCTCATATGACAAAGTACGGGGATATAGATGCCATTATCTGTTGCAGCATCAACGATACACTGGCCTTTGTTTCCCTTGCATTCTTTGCCGTCGATTGTGAATTTTACAGTTTCACTCATATTTATTATTCTTTATAATTGTTAATATCTGATTTTTGAATTATTCATGAACTTTGGGTTCGCGGCCAACCACTTCGCATGATTCGAGCACGGCTTTGTGCATATCGAAATTACTGAGAAAATCCTGGTCGTGAACGCGGGCATCGTACAATTCCTTGAAATTGCGGATCGTGGTAGCAACAGGGTTGGATGATGTCTGCCCAAGGCCACAACGGGTGGTTTTACGGAGTATCTCGCTCCAGGCAAGCATATCTTCTACATCTTTTTGTACTGCATGACCTTCGACCACTTTTTCGATAGCTTTTTTCAGAATCATATTGAAAGAACGGCAGGTAACACATGAGCCGCAGGATTCGTCGGCAAAGAATTCCATGAAATTCAGCACAACATCTTTCAGGAGGTCGCGTTTTTTACCGATTACAATCATGGAACCTCCGGTTGGCAAATCTTCCAGGGCTATTTTTCTGTCGAACTGGCTGGGAGGCAGACAAATTCCCGAGGGTCCGGCTACCTGAACAGCCTGAACATCTTCGGCACCAACCATATCGAGCATTTCTTTGATGCTCATACCCCATTGGATTTCATAAATGCCCGGGGTTTTGCAGTCGCCCGACACACTGATTACTTTTGTGCCTGACGATTCTTTTGTTCCCAAAGCATTGTGCCATGCACCGCCTTTATCCAGTATCCTGGCCACCGAACAGAAAGTTTCCACGTTGTTTACAATGGATGGTTTGCTCTTGTAACCTTTCTGTGCAGGGAAAGGAGGACGGTTGCGCGGTTCGCCGCGTTTACCTTCGCATGATTCTATCAGGCCTGATTCTTCACCGCACACATAGGCGCCTGCGCCAAACTGTATCCTGATGTCAAAGTCAACACCTTTGCCCAGTATATTTTTACCAAGGAGATTTTTGGCATACATTTCTTTGAGTGTATTTTCCAAAAATGCTTTCAGGTATTTGTACTCTTTTCTAACGTATAAGATACCTTCTTTAGCCCCGATGGCATAACCGCCGATAGCCATACCTTCGAACAACATTTCCGAGCGTTCGGTCATCAGTACCCTGTCTTTGAAAGTACCCGGTTCGCCTTCATCGGCATTGCATAACACATATTTATCACCTGATTCGCGTGAGCAGAAATCCCATTTTAATCCGGTAGGAAATCCGGCGCCGCCACGTCCGCGAAGGTTGGATTCTTTAATTTCTCCGATTACTGATTTGGGATCCATACCCAGGGCTTTGGCCAGTCCTGCTCCGGTTTGATGTGCATCAAAAATAACCGGGCCGGTCTTTTTGATATTATTTTTTACCATGGCCTTTATCAAGGCATGTGCATTATTGCCATCCCCGTACTCGGTAACCATTTCGGCTACAGCCTTTCCGGCACGCATGCCGGCAATGATGTCCTTCACTTTTTCACGGGTGAGGGAGGTAAAAACCACATCATTAATAATTGCTGCAGGCTCCTGATCGCTCATACCGATACAAGCGGTATAATGCAGGCTGGCTAATTCATCGGTTGTGGATTCTCCAAACCGGATACCGAGTTGTTTTTCAAATTCATCGGCAACATCAGCCATTCCCATCATGCAGGAAACAACGCTGTTGTTGAGGTAAACAGCATATTTCCCTACCGGTCGGCAGGTATAAAAATGATAAAACGAACGGGTTTGAATAACATCAACTTCCGAAATATGAAGCTGTTCCGCAATCACACCCACGGCTTCTCCGGAAACACAACCGAATTCTGACTGAACACAGGACAGGATATCCATCAGCCGGTAGGCATCTTTTCCGTAAGATTCGACAATACTGATAATTTTTTCTTTCATAGATGTTGGGTTTGTTTATGATTTTGATGGTTTTACATAATATGATTTTTAAGGGACAAATTTAGTAAAAATTTAATTCTATCACAATTAATCGAAAATTTTATTAATTAAACACATCTAACTTTTTTAAGTTTATAAAATTTTAACCAAAATAAAAATAAATAAAACATATTTAACAGAATACATATATTTTCGTGAATCAGGCACCAAAAAGCCTAAAAGCAAGTAAACAGGCAATAATAATTTGTACAAAAAAATACAAAAGTGAAATTGCAGACAGGCCAAAGACGTTTTACATTGTCATACGCTGACTGTGCCTGCCGGAAAAGGTTATGAGAGGTATCCATTACCTCCTGATGGCTACTAAATATTTCAATCAGGTACTATTCGGCAGTAATTCTTCCGGTAAGTTTCAGGAGGCCGTCGATGATGGTGAGCGGATGAGGCGGACAACCGGGAAGGTAAAGGTCGGGGGTGTGTTTTTCAAAAAAGCCACGGTTCAGCGCTTTGCTGTTTTTAAATACGCCTCCGCTGATAGCGCAAGTTCCCACGGCAATAAGTATTTTTGGATCAGGTATGGCCTCCCAGGTAAGTTCGAGCGCCTTAGCGCTATTTTCAACCAATGGCCCCGTTACCACGATACCGTCGGCATGACGCGGCGAAGCCACAAACTCAATACCATAGCGGCTGATATCAAAATTTACATTGTCAGTGGCATTCAGTTCGAGTTCACAACCGTTGCAACTGCCGTCGGAAACCAGGCGCAGTTTTAAAGACCTGCCAAATACCTTTATGATTTCTTTGCGAACTAATTCAGGATCAAAAAAAATGTGGTCCGTAGTGGATGAAACAGCAAGGCACGAACTGTTATTGGTGGCAATACGGAAGTTATTGGTAAACCTGATAATGCCTTCTTTACAACTGACACATTCGCCGCAAAAAACACACTGTCCCAGGTTGACGGTCAGCGGATCTTTGGATATAGCCTCCGACGGGCATAATTCCACACAGGCTTTACAGGCAGCCGGACAGGGATTGGAAGAAATCACCGGCAGTCCGTTGTTCAATAACGGAAGGGTTACCTGTTGAAGGTTTTTAATATACTGTCGCCCCTGGTGTTTTACAATTTTTATAGTTCTTAACATAAGCGCGAAGTTTACAGATCGTAACCACAATAGGACAGGTTAAAACTTTTATTACAAACAGGAAAATCGGAAATCTCATTGTTGCGAACAGCCAGCGCCAACGCCATCCAGTTGTGCAACGAGGCTTCTTTTATTTTATAATGAGCCAGTTTTCCGGTGTTATCCGTAACAGCACAGTGACATATCTCCCCCCGCCATCCTTCGGTAAGTGATATAGCAAAGCCGGAGGGCTGAAGCTTATACGCGGGAACCGGGTTATTGCTTTCGCCGGAAATATTGCAATGCGCCAGCATTTCCCTGATATATTTCAGTGACTGCCTTATTTCCAGGTCGCGGATTTTTGCACGGGCTTTCACATCACCGCTATGGAGCAGCACAGGCTTATGATTCAGGTTTTTATAAAAAGAATACGGATGCGACTGTCTTATATCTCTAGGGATACCAGCGGTGCGAGCCGCCATCCCTACGGCACCAATTAAGCGGGTTTGTGCCTCGCTGACGACGCCGGTCTGCTCGAAACGCGCGAGGACACTTGGCATATCAAACATCTTATCTACCACCTCGCAGTAGCGTTTTTCATAATTATCCAAATTCTGCAGAATAACTGCTACGATATCTTTATTGACAGGATATGGCTCATACCCTACCCGTATCAGTTTGCGTGCAAAACGATTTCCGCACCAGGCCATAAAAGTATTGATAATAATGGTGCGTAATCCTTGCAGAACAGCGCTCCCCAGCTGGAAGGCGACATCGGTGCACAAGGCTGACAAATCTGCCGTATGCATGGCAATGCGTTCCAACTCGGCAGCCACGGTGCGGGCTATCTGCATGTTGTGCGTAACCGGTATGCCTCCCAAAGCTTCCAGCACCTGACAGCAGGCCGAATTGTGCCCCACCACCGTATCACCAGCGATGCTTTCGGCAAGCACGGAGGCTGACAAAAAATTTTCTTTTTCAAGCATGAGTTTTTCTACCCCACGGTGCTGATAACCAAGATGTATCTCAAGGTGCAGCACTTTTTCGCCATGGCAGATAAAACGAAAATGTCCGGGTTCAATTATACCTGCATGTATAGGCCCCACGCCAACCTCATGCAATTCGTGGCTGCTGATGCCATAAAAAGGATAATCAGCCATTTTGGACACATCATCTACCCTGTCGAACGGAAAGCGCACCGGCTTAAGCCAGGGATGGCCTTCAAAACCAACACCATAGCGTTCATGAATTTCCCGCTCGAAAATATGCATACTGGTATGTACCTGAGAAAGCGATTTTATCACGGGTTTATCCGTCAGGCTGATAATACTTGATGCCACCCCAACGCTATGCGCCTGGTCGTTGGCAATGCAGCATATCAGCCTCAACCCCTGCTGTTCAGGCAGCGCATAGTAATTCACACAATGGCAGTGTTCATTGTGCAGCAGGCGCCCTACCTCTTCATAGAAACCAGTATAGTCCAGCACAGGAATCTGTTGCATTGGGATGGCTGCGTTATTTTCTATTTCTATGAAACTCATGTCAGTATATTTTGTTCTTTTCAGTGTTCGCCGGTATGGTTATTTTGGTAAAAAAGCAAGGGAATCACCTATCAATCCGAGCAGGCCGGCAGGCGGATAAATGCTTATTGCCAGCGTGAGGATCAATAGGATCAATTGCGGTACGCTCTCCCATTTACAGATTTTTTCTGCCTGTTCAAAGGTTTCGGGCTCCAGCGGGCCGAACAGTGTTTTGAAAAAATATTTGGCCAGGGTATAAATGATAAAACACAGCAGCAGCATAACCGGCACAGCCACAAAGGCATACCCGCCCGAAAACAGGGATGAGAAAATCATAAACTCGGTAAAAAACAATCCTGAAGGGGGAATACCCGACAGGATGATGAAGGCCAGGATCATCACGATGCCGCCTATTGGATTTATATCAAGGTAACGGCCCATGAGATACACCTTTTTGGTCTTAAACACCCGTATGATCTGAGCCATTTGGTAGAATATTCCGGATTTTACGAAGGTATGTATCACCAGGTGCAGTATAGCCGCAGTCCATGCGATACCTCCGGCGGCGATGGCTATGGCCACAAGGCCCATATTTTCAATGCTTGAATAGGCGATCAAGCGTTTGAAATTTTTGACTTTAACCAGATAAATGGCCGCTACCAGCACCGTCAGAAATCCCAGGATCATCAGCACATGATTCATCCAGGTAACTATGGATGAGCCCGATAAAAGCATATAAAACCTAAAAACCGCCACAAATCCCACATTCATCAGCGAAGTGGAAACCATTGCGCTGACTGGGCTGGGCGCCACTGAATGGGCGTCGATACAAACGGTATGCAACGGGAAAACACCCATCTTCACGCTGAAGCCTATAACAATCAATATGAACGCCAGTTGCAGCATTATTTTATCGGGCACCGCTGCCAAGGCCTGCGAAAGTCCTGAAAAAGTAAACACTTCGGCCACCGATCCGCCCAGGCTGAGATCGAGCAACAAAATACCGATAAAAGAAAAAGAAAGTCCGAGGGTGGAAATAAAAATGTATTTCCAGGTTGCTTCGATCGCCTCAGGTGTGCGTTCGTGGTAAATGAGCAAAGCAATAGACAGTGTGGTGGCTTCGGCAAAAACCCACATCAGGCCGATATGATCCGAAAGAAACACCCCGGTCATGCTGGCAACAAAAAACACCAGCGAAGCCATATAATAAGACCTATGGGCCAGGGTATCGTTACGTTTCTGCAGATATACAAAACTCTGAATAACAGTGGTTATAGTAACCACCGTCAGTAATGAGAGAAAAATCAGGCACAGAGAGTCCACCGCAAAATAGCCGCTAAAACCGACCTCTCTGAAAAAGATAACATACGCGGTAAAGGCAGTTTGCACCAACGAAAACACCGTCATGACCAGCAATTGCGCGAACCTGTTTTTCGCAAAAGCCAGTATCAGCGCGAGTACAATAACCGTTATAAAATATGCCAGCACCATCAGTCTTTCAGTTTACTTAATGAAGAAATTTCAAATTCTTTGGAAATGTACCGTATCCGGCTCATAAAAAAGCCAAACAACAACACACTGACCAGGATATCAAGCAGTATACCCGCATTGACTATCATCGGCATATTGTTGCCAACCGAAAAAGCCAGCAGCACAATGCCGTTTTCCAAAATGACATAACCAATCACGTGTGTGATGATTTTTTTACGGCTGACCATCAGAAACAGGCCCGTAAGTATGGCCGAAAAAGCTACCGTAAAATAAATGACATTGTAAAAATCCTGCTGCAAAGAAAAAGTGAGCATAAAACTCAGTACTATCAGCACCGAAACAATGAGCAGGGATGTAACTCCGGAAATAAAAGGTTCTACCTCGCGTTTGATGTTATTCTGCCTGATGGTTCTTTTTAAGAAATAAGGTACCAGGAAGGCTTTAAATACCAGAGTTTCTAGCAGGATAATGATCAGGTTGACCACATTCAGCTCGCGCAGCTCAATGAAGGCCACGCCAAAAAGCAGGAATCCCTGTACCATCAAGAGGTTAATAAGGGTAAACATCCGCACCGAAATAGCCGCATAAAACAAAGTGATGATGAAAATTATTATCAGCAGGGTGGCCATCTTTAAAACTGTTTGGTAATTATTAATAATATGCTGAAAAAGACAAGTACGGCGATGGGCGTGATGGTGAGTATTGCCTGGTTGTTAATACGCAGCCGGTGACGGGCCCTGAAGGATTCGACAATGCCTACCGACACGGCAAAAGAAAACTGCACGGCTAAAAAGATCAGCACGGCAAGGTACCAGGGCATTGACGGCAGGATAAACAGGTTAGCCATCAGGCTGCCAAAGACGGCAAACTTCAGGGCAGAGGCCAACTGTATCAGTCCCAGGTCGAAACCGCTGTTGTCGAGCACCATTACCTCGTGCACCATGGTGAGTTCCAGGTGTGTCTTAGGATCGTCGTAAGGTATGCGGCTGTTTTCTATCATGGCGATCTGAAACAGTATATATACCGCCAGGATAACTGCAAAAATGGCCAGGTAGGAATCAAGGTATAAGGTCTGAAAGATATCGTAAAACGTGGTATGCCCGGTAAACATGGCGAAAGCGGCCATCAGCACAAAAAAAGCCGGTTCGATAAGCATGGAATATAAGGCTTCGCGGCTGGCACCCATGCCCTCAAAACTGCTGCCGGTATCCAGGGCTCCTATGATCATCAGGAACTTTCCGGCAGCCATGACATAGGCAAAAAAGATAAAATCACCTTCAAAAGACAATATGCCGGGATGTTTTCCAAAAGGCAACAGCAACACTGCCATAAGCAGCGAGGCAAAATACACCAGCGGCGCCACCCTGAAAATCACACTGCAGGTATTGCTGTAAACCGCACCTTTTCTGAACAACCGCACGATATCCTTCATGGGTTGCCATACCCCCGGTCCTTTTCTGCCGCTGGCAATACTTTTTGTCCGGACGATAATCCCAGGAAAAAGAACGGTACAGAACACTATCAGTATAAGGCTTATCATGGTTATAAAATGTTAAACAAGGTCAGCAGGAGCAAGAGAAGAATCATAGCAAAGGCATACAAAATATAATGCTGGGTGTTTCCGGTTTGTATGACAGCCAGGCGTGATAATGCCCTGTTCAACCAGCCAACGGATTGCCCGTATAGTTTTTTCTCCATCATATCTTCGCTGAAAGTCTCAAAACTGCGGCTTTCGGGGAAAATGTCATCCTCATGCAAGGCGTGATACTGTGTTTTTACATTCACCAGAGGTCCGGCTATATCGGTAAAGTTTTCGGCATAAGAGGTGGCTGTGTATTGCCCTTTTTCAATGGCGCCATCATAAGCGCAGCCCCAGGTCCCGGAATGGGTAAGCGGCTTTTTCCTGGTCATGACAAACCGCCATAGCCACACCAGCCCGGTCAGGCCAATAAACAAGGCTGCCGCTACCCCTATTTTTTGAATCATAGGCAGGGCATACATCATATCGCTATTGCCGGCAATGTTAAAAGCGCGGCTTTCAAGCACAAAATTAACCGGCTGAATGGCCCATTGCGGAAACAGACCTATAAAGAGTATGGCGGCAGCAATAAGAAACAAAGGCGCCAGCATTAGCCCTGACAACTCATTTACACCAGAGATATCCACATGGCGCGATTTTCCCAGAAATGTCACACCGAAAGCCTTGGTAAAACAAAACACCGCCAACCCGCCAATGAGCACCAGGCTGATAATGGCCGCAAGCATCAGCACTTTAACGCCAATAGACGGTTCGTTAAGCCCGACAATGATGCCTTTATAAATAATAAACTCCGAAACAAAGCCATTAAAGGGTGGCAACCCGCAGATAGCCAGCGACGCTATCAGAAAAAGAATAGCCGTAACAGGGATTTTTTTTATCAGCCCGCCAAGCAGTTCGATATTCCGGGTGTGCGTTTTGAGGTAAACGGCTCCGGCACCATAAAACAACAACGACTTGAACAGGGAATGGTTGAGGACGTGAAGCATGGCGCCCGCGAATCCCAGGATGGCCAGCAGGGAGTTTTCAGCGCCCAGTCCGATGAGGCCAATACCGATTCCGATACCTATGATGCCAATATTTTCGATGCTGTGATAGGCCAAAAGTTTTTTCAGGTCGTGCTGCACGATAGCCCACGACACGCCACCGATGCCGGAAACAATGGAGATGAGCAGCACTATGATGCCTATCCACAAAAGATCGGTCTGCAAAAACATGGCGACCCTCAGTATTCCGTAGATTCCCAGTTTGATCATCACGCCCGACATCACGGCAGAAACATGCGTAGGAGCCGCGGGATGAGCATGCGGCAGCCAGGTATGCAGGGGCATAAAGCCAGCCTTGATGCCAAAACCGACAAAAAACAAAAGAAATAAAGGCAGGTTCTGGTGGTTATAGAAAAAAGATTTCAACGCTTCAAAATCAAATGAACCGGTATTGATATTGAGAATAATGAAGGCCACAATTAAAAACAAGGCGCCAACATGCATTTGTATCAGGTAGTTGATACCGGCCTTCAGCACACTGCTTTTTTCATTATCAAAAATCACCAGCAGAAAAGAAGAAATAGCCATCAGCTCCCATACCACCAGAAAGGCAATCCCGTGATGAATCATGCAGACAAGAATCATCGACAGGTGCAAAAGAAAAAATGAAAGATAATGTATGGAAAGTTCTACTGCAGATTTGTTGCGGTACATCTTCATGTAGCCGATGGCATATACAGAAGCCGTTAGCACCGTGAAGTTGATAATGCAGATAAACAGGGCCGACAAAGGATCAATGATCAATTCGAGCTGTTGCCCCCAAAAATGTACCGGTAATACTTCGGTGTACGTTCCAGCTCCCATAAAAACCCGGCCACACAGCAGAAAAGTATAAGCAGCCAGGGCAACGCAAAGCAGCAAGTTGAAAAACACCTTGGCTGTACGCGGGACAACAAAAACCAAAAAAGCAAATACCGTTAGCAACAAAAAAATCATTACCCGAATTTTTGGGCAAATGTATAAGTAATATTTTATAATGACTTAGGACGTTTAGAAAATAATCAACCGCTCATGGTTAATTATCAGTAAAAACCAGGAGGGAACGGGCATTGAGCAAATTAGATATCGAAAAGGGGGGTAATCGGAATTCAGACATGATTAAGTTCCTTTAAATATCGAACACGGATTAACGAATGATGATTTGAGAAGTAATCTTGCACTTCGTTAATCTGACTTTGTTAATCGAAATTCGTACATCATTGAGTTTCTTTAAATATCGAACACGGATTAACGAATGATGATTTGAGAAGTAATCTTGCACTTCGTAAATCTAATTTCGTCAATCGAAATTCGAACATCATTGAGTTTCTTTAAATATCGAACACGGATTAACGAATGTTGATTTGAGAAGTAATCTTGCACTTCGTAAATCTAATTTCGTCAATCGAAATTCGAACATCATTGAGTTTCTTTAAATATCGAACACGGATTAACGAATGTTGATTTGAGAAGTAATCTTGCACTTC
>JAGNBV010000038.1:0-5666 GCA_018004645.1 Bacteroidales bacterium | reverse complement strand
GTAAATCTAATTTCGTCAATCGAAATTCGAACATCATTTAGTTCCTTTAAATATCGAACACGGATTAACGAATGTTGATTTGAGAAGTAATCTTGCACTTCGTAAATCTAATTTCGTCAATCGAAATTCGAACATCATTTAGTTCCTTTAAATATATCGAACACTGATTAACGAATGATGATTTGAGAAGTAATCTTGCACTTCGTAAATCTGGCTTCATTAATCGAAATTCGTACATCATTGAGTTTCTTTTAATATCGAACACGGATTAACGAATGATGATTTGAGAAGTAATCTTGCACTTCGTAAATCTGACTTCATTAATCGAAATTCGTGCATCATTTAGCTCCTTTAAATATCGAACACTGATTAACGAATGATGATTTGAGACATTAAGATATTGCTCCCGGTGATTGTTGTTTTATTTCACATTTTTCATAATAAATATTCAAAATCTTTCATTTTTTTATTTATTGTCTTTCAAAATATTTATAAATTTGAAAAAAATAAAAACAATAAACTATGAAATGGTCTGGCAGAAGACAAAGCGATAATGTAGAAGACCGCCGCAGCATCAGCGGCAAAGGCATTGCCGGTATTGGTGGTGTTGGCGCCATCATAATTGCGGTGATAGCATTTTTTATTACCAAGGACCCATCGCAGTTGCTGAACACCTTGCAGCAGACGGGCGGTGTACAACAGGAACAGCTCAGCCCTGAAGCTCAGGCCCATCAGGACAGCCTGGCCAGCTTCATCGGGGTGGTACTTGCCGACACAGAAGATGTTTGGGCCAAACTGTTCAACGAGATGGGAAAAACCTATCAGATGCCTAAGCTGGTGATGTTTACCGGTGCGGTACAGTCGGCCTGCGGCCAGGCACAATCGGCTGTCGGTCCGTTTTATTGCTCGGGAGATTCGAGGGTGTACCTCGACCTTGACTTTCTTGAACAGCTTCAGCAAAAACTCGGCGCCCAGGGCGACTTTGCACAGGCCTATATTGTGGCGCACGAGGTGGGACATCATGTGCAAAACTTGTTGGGCACCCTCGATGAAGTTCATGGCATGAGTGGCCGTCTGAGCGAAAAGGAATATAATGAAATGACTGTCAGGCTGGAGCTGCAGGCTGATTTTTATGCCGGCGTATGGGCACATCATGCACAGAAGATGAAAAACATCCTGGAAAAAGGCGATATTGACGAAGCCGTAAATGCTGCAGGCGCTGTGGGCGACGACAAGATACAGATGGAAAACCAGGGTTACGTAGTACCCGATTCGTTTACGCACGGCACCTCAGCACAACGCGTAAAATGGTTCAAACTGGGATTTGCCACGGGCGACATTACCAAAGGCGACACCTTCAACGCGAAGGTGTTATAGGTAAGGATCACTACAGGCTTACTTTTCAGGAATCTCAGACAGTTCAAGCCAGCGGTCGGTTTTTTCGTTGAGCAGGGTTTCAATTTCGTGGTAGCGTATGCCGTATTGAACAAAATCATCCGGGCTGCCTTCTCCCCCATTCAGTTTTTCAAGCAAAACACTTTTCTCTGATTCAGGTTTGGTAATCTCACTTTCCAGTGCTTGCACCTCGCAGGCTTCTTTATAATGAACTTTCTGGCAGCACAGAAGAGCATAAATTTGAATTTTTCTAAATCTGTAAAGTAAAATTCTCAAAATCTGTAAAGCAAAATCCTTATAATATGTAAAGTAAAATATTTGAAATTTGTAAAATAAGCTATACCTTTGCTGTTTAATTTAAAGCAATAAACAAAATGAAATATATTAACAGAATATCAGACAGCGAGTTGCAAAGAAAACTTGAATCGGCAGGAGCTTTGCTTATTCGGGGAATTAAAGCCTGCGGGAAAACAGAATCGGCTAAGCAATTTGCAAACAGTATTTTGGAGTTAGACCAGGATGAGCAAGTTCCTCTTTTAATGGAAACGGCGCCACAACGATTATTACTCGGGAAAACGCCACGTCTGATTGACGAATGGCAGGAACAACCTAAAATTTGGAACTACATTCGTCACGAAATAGACAACCGCAAGGAAACAGCACAATTTATTTTGACAGGCTCGGCAAACCCCGATGAAAATATAAAAATGCACTCAGGGGCAGGTAGATTTACGATACTTGATATGCGTACAATGAGTTGGCAGGAATTAGGCTTTTCGTCAGGAAAAGTGAGTTTGAAAAGTCTTTTTGAAGACGGAAAAATTCATATTTACGATGAGCCGACTGAATTGGAATTTATTGTTGAGCGGATAATTATAGGTGGATTTCCTGCGCTGATTGGCAAAAATATTAGTCAGGCAAGCGATTTGAATCGTGCGTATGTTGGTTTGCTCGCCGAAGTAGATATGAGTCGTGTTTCAAATACAAAACGCGACCCTGCAAAAGTACGGGATTTACTACGCTCTTTGGCTCGCAATACCGCAACAATGGTAGATATAACAACCCTCGAATCCGATATTCGGGAAAAGGAATACAATTATATTTCACGCCCTACGGTTTACGATTATCTCGATGCGCTCGACAGATTGATGATAACCGAAAATCAACCTGTTTGGAACACACACATTCGCTCTTCCTCTTCGCTGCGAAAATCACCGAAACGTCATTTTGCGGATGTTTCGCTTGCAGTGGCTGCTTTGGGGGTAGATAAAGAATCTCTGCTTCATGACGTGAAATTTACAGGCTTTTTGTTTGAATCACTTGCCACGCATGAACTTCGTGTGTATGCACAAGCTAACGATGCAAAAGTTTATCACTATCGCGACTCAAGTGGATTGGAAGTTGATGCCATCGTGCAAAAACACAACGGAGATTGGTGTGCTTTTGAAATAAAACTTGGCACAGGTCAAATTGAAGAGGCAGCGAAAAGTTTGAATAAATTTGTTTCTATCTTAGATAAAAAAAGTGTAGCACTGCCCAAATCACTGAATATAATTACAGGTACAGGCATCAGCTATACCCGCAATGACGGAATTAATGTGATTTCATTATCCTCACTAGGCTGTTAAATAAGCAATCCTGACTTGTCCTTTTTAGTGCTGCGAAAAAAAATGATTTTACCTTTCAATAGCGAGTTTGGCGTATGAACATTATGAGATTTTAATAATTAACATTTTTTTTCTAAAAAAATATTTCATTGAATTCTCAAGCCACTAAAACTCAATTTTCTGGCAAACATGCAGATTTATACATTAGTGCGACAAATTTCATGATTTTATAACACAACTAACTGATTTTCAATTGAGATGTTTTAATTCTATCGAAGGGGTGGACAAGTCAGGAATATAATTACAGGTACAGGCATCAGCTATACCCGCAATGACGGAATTAATGTGATTTCATTATCCTCACTAGGCTGTTAAATAAGCAATCAATCGAGCAGTCAGTCAGAGAGGTTTCGGCGGCATTAATAATAAGGACATAATAATAACCCGTGTCCCTGCCTGATCGAAATCACTAAGATACAAATACATAATACGATTTGTCATTGGTAGTTACCTATCCCTCCGCTATCTCAGACAGTTCAAGCCAACGGTCGGTTTTTTCGTTGAGCAGGGTTTCAATTTCGTGGTAGCGTATGCCGTATTGCACAAAATCATCCGGGCTGCCTACTCCCGCATTCATCTTGCTGAGCAAGCTGTCTTTTTCGCTTTCAAGCTGAGCAATTTCTTTTTCCAGTGTCTCCAGTTCACGGGCTTCTTTGTAAGTCAGTTTTCGAGGAGTATTATCTCCGCCGGGCTGAGATTCTTTCTTTTCTTTGGGTTTGGCAGCACGTTTCTGCACTATAACCTGTTGTTTTTTCTGCAAGGCATATTCCGTATAATTGCCGGGAAAATCTTTTATTTTCCCATCACCTTCAAAAACGAACAGGTGGTCGGTGAGGTTATCAAGAAAATAGCGGTCGTGCGAAATCATAATCAGGCAACCCTTAAAGTCGGTCAGGAAATCCTCCAGGGAATTAAGAGTCTGTATATCCAGGTCGTTGGTGGGCTCATCCAGTATCAGGAAATTGGGATTTTTCATCAACACCATAAGCAATTGCAGCCGGCGGCGTTCGCCCCCGCTGAGCGAGGCCACGTAGTTGTACTGCACGTTGTGCGAAAAACCAAAACGATACAAAAACTGTGCGGCAGATAATTCTATTTTTCCCATGCTCACATATTCGGCCACCTCTTTTACTGCATCCAGCACACGGATGTCTTCCCTGACAAGCGGCGGCTCCTGCGAAAAATATCCCAGCACTATGGTCTGCCCCAGCGAGATCTTTCCCCTGTCCTGCCTGATATTGCCGGTAATCATGTTGATCAGGGTGGTTTTGCCCACGCCGTTTTTTCCGCAGATGCCGATGCGTTCGCCTTTTTTAAAGGTATAGGTAAAATCATCTACGGCCACAAAATCTCCGAAGGATTTGCTTACATGGTGCATCTCGAGCACCTTCCCTCCTATGCGTGTTTCCGATACCTGCAGCCCGAGGGTGTCGCCGGCCAGCCTTCTTTTGGCTTTTTCTTCCAGGCCATAAAAAGCATCGATTCGGGCCTTGGACTTGGTGGTGCGTGCCTGGGGCATACGGCGCATCCAGTCGAGCTCCTTGCGGTACAGGTTTACAGCCCGCTCCTGCTCTGCCTTTTCGTTTTCCAGGCGTTCCTGTTTTTTCTCTAAGTAATACGAATAGTTGCCACGGTAAATAAACATGCCGGCCGTCTCCAACTCCATGATGCTTCCGCACACATTGTCGAGAAAGTAGCGGTCGTGGGTGACCAGGATGATGCTGAGGTTTTGTTTCGAGAGGTATTCCTCGAGCCATTCAATCATTTCGATGTCGAGGTGGTTGGTAGGCTCATCGAGTATCATCAGGTCGGTGTCTTCGATAAGTACCTTGGCCAGGGCCAGGCGTTTGCGCTGACCTCCGGAAAGCTCGTGTACCGGTTGGTTGAAGTTGGCTATTTTGAGGCGCGTGAGTACTTCTTTGATGCGGTTTTCGAAATCCCAGGCATGAAGGCCATCCATTTTTCGTATGGCTTCTTCGAGCTGGCTGTCGAGTTCCTGACGGTGGCGCTGCCCGGAGTCTTCACCGGCGTGGCTGAGACGATCCAGGATGGCTTCGTAGTTTTTTATGGCACGGATAAACTCGTTGTCGGAGTTCAGGATGGCGTTGATCACCGACAGTGTTTCGTCAAAGACCGGATTTTGCGACAGGTACGACACCCGGATATCGTTACGGAGTATCACCTGGCCGGTGTCGGGGGTTTCAATACCGGTAATGATGTTGAGCAGTGTGGTTTTACCGGTGCCGTTACGAGCTATCAGCGCCGCTTTTTCGCCTTTGTCGATGCCGAAGGTTACCTTTTCGAACAGCAGCTTTTCGCCATAGGTTTTCGACAGGTTTTCGACGCTGAGGTAGTTCATACAGATAAAATAAGGGTGCAAAGGTACGGAAACTAAGCAAGGCGGGAAAAGTTTTTTTAAAGCAAGTGACAGGATGCCTGCGCGCTGATTCTGCGCTTCAGGCAGTCTTCCTATCACTAAAAACGGCGGTGGCTTCGAGAGCATTTTGCCAGGCTCAGTGTATCACCTCAGACATAGCGGTGGCTTCGAGAACCTCAGCCACCGCTTTGATTTTTAAGGTCTCCTGACCAATGTAACTTTTTTTT
>JAGNBV010000146.1 GCA_018004645.1 Bacteroidales bacterium | reverse complement strand
TCATTTTTTCGGCTATTTCCTGAATATCCTCCTTTTCGGCGATAGCCAGTATCAGGTTATCTACGCCCCTTGCTTTGGGGGCCGTACGGGCAGCAACTATCATTTTTTCGGCTATACGCCTGACGGCCTTTCGCGATATTTCATTTTCTGTAATCATTGAATTTCGGTGTATATGTTTTTAACCATTAACTATCTACTGTAAATATTGATTTTTCCCTGGGGAATTTTCTGTGCGCTGTGCACAAATTCCATTAGTCGCCTTGTTATAAGTCACTCTTTGGTTATCACTTTTCCCTGGCTATACTCCACTTCCCTTTCCACAGTGCCGTCTTCGCGATACCATATTTCTGTGCCTTCTTTCTCATTGTTTTTATAAGGGACTTCCCTTTTCGGTTTGCCGTTCCAATAATAACCATGAAGGATTCCGGCGCCTTTATCAAAAATACCCTCGCCAACCTTCAATCCTTTATCATCGTAATATTCCCATTTCCCCTGATACAGGCCTTTTTCAAAATTCCCGTTTATTTTCAGCGTTCCGTTGGGATGGTATTCGCGATAGGCACCTTGCAGGGTATCGTTCTCATAATTCTCCTCGGTAAAAGGGTGACCGTCTTCAAAATACGCGGTGCTTTTGCCATTGCGCAGGTTACGGGTATAAAACTCCTCACGTTCAACTTTACCATTAAAACTCCACCGTGTTAGTTTTCCTTCAATCATCCCGTCCTGATAAGTACATTCCATTTGCTTGTTAGCATTAGAATAGTACCAGGTCTGCAGCCCATGCAGTTTTTTGTTTTTGTAGGTAAGCTCCGATTTCAAGACACCATCCTGATAATATTCTTTGCGTGTTTTGCTGCACGATACCAATACCATCAACAAAGCAAAAATTAGAATAATATTTTTTCCTGCTGTTACTGGAATTTTCATAACGCGACAATGGTATTATGCGACCATCAGCATAGCGCGGTCAATTCTGTTTATTTTTTCCTCGGCAAAGGCACGGGTAATATGCAGATCGCTGGTGTCGTTATTTGAAGGCATTTCGAACATGGTGTCGGTCATGATAATTTCAAAAATTGAACGCAGGCCTCTGGCGCCAAGCTTGTATTCCACGGCCTTATCGACGATAAGGTCCAGTGCTGCATCATCAAAGGTGAGTTTGATTTTATCCATCTCAAACAATTTAATATATTGTTTGGTCAGGGCATTTTTGGGTTCGGTGAGTATGCGTTTCAGGGTATCCCTGGTCAGCGGATTCAGGTGGCTGATGATAGGCAGGCGTCCTACCAGTTCGGGGATAAGCCCGAAACTTTTCAAATCTTGCGGAGCCACATACTGCATCAGGTTATCCTTGTCGATATTTTTTCGCTTTGTCCCGCTGGCATAGCCGATCATGCTGGTCATGAGCCGCGACCCGATTTTGTTTTCAATCCCGTTAAAAGCTCCGCCACAGATAAACAGAATATTTTCGGTATTGACCTGTATCATTTTTTGTTCCGGATGTTTTCGTCCACCCTGCGGCGCCACATTGACAACCGCGCCTTCGAGCAGTTTCAGCATAGCTTGTTGCACACCTTCGCCAGACACATCCCGTGTGATGGAAGGATTGTCGCTTTTACGTGCTATCTTATCTATCTCGTCAATAAAAACTATGCCTTTTTCGGCTTCTTCCACATTATAGTCGGCCACCTGCAACAGGCGTGTAAGAATGCTTTCAACGTCCTCGCCCACATAGCCGGCTTCAGTAAGTACCGTAGCATCGGCAATACAAAATGGCACATGCAACATTTTGGCTATGGTGCGAGCCAGCAAGGTTTTCCCGGTGCCGGTTTCGCCCACTAAAATAATGTTGGATTTTTCAATCTCCACGTCATCGGCAGATTTTTTGTGGCTGAACTGGCTGATCCTTTTGTAATGATTATAAACGGCAACCGACAGTACTCTTTTGGCCTGATCCTGCCCTATCACATACTGGTCGAGATGGTGTTTTATCTCAGCAGGCTTAGGCAATTCGAATTTATGGGAAACGCCGGTTTTTTTGCGAACCATATATTCCTCTTTAAGTATGAGTTCCGCCTGTTCTACGCAGCCATCACAAATATGGCCTTCCAGTCCGGCAATCAGCAGATTGACTTCGGACCGCTTTTTACCGCAAAAAGAACATTTTTCTGTTTCCCGTGGCATTATTTACCGTTTTTATTTTTACTGCTGAGCACCTCGTCTATCATACCATATTTCAGCGCTTCTTCGGCTGTCATCCAATAGTCGCGGTCCGCATCCTTCCAGATTTTCTGAAATGTTTGTCCCGAATGTGTGGCAATTATTTCGTAGAGTTCCTTTTTCAATTTCTGAATCTCGCGGGCTGTGATTTCGATATCCGAGGCTTGTCCTTCGGCGCCGCCCATAGGCTGGTGGATGAGTATGCGCGAATGTTTCAGTCCGGTACGCTTTCCTTTGGCGCCGGCACAAAGCAACACCGCCGACATGGAGGCTGCCATGCCCGTGCAAATGGTTGCTACATCTGAAGAGATATATTGCATGGTGTCATAAATACCGAGTCCCGCATAAACAGAACCTCCGGGAGAATTGATGTAAATCTGTATATCTTTTTTGGCATCAGCCGATTCCAGAAACAAAAGCTGGGCTTGTATAATGTTAGCCACGTAGTCATCTACGGGAGTGCCAAGAAAAATAATCCGGTCCATCATCAGCCTGGAAAAAACATCAACTTCGCGAAAATTTACCTGACGTTCTTCAATTATAGTACGTGTCATATCGTGTGCAGCCGAGAATTTATCGAGCCGCGAACTGGTAATGCCGAGGTGTTTTACGGCATACTTGCGAAATTCTTTGGAGGAATCCATACTTATTGTTTTTTGGTTGAAATTATTTTTACAAATTCATCGTACGACACATCAACATAATTCACGCTAAGTTTACTTTTCAGGAAGGCCAGCAATTTATCATCAAAAAGCTTATCGCTGATGCGCTTGGCTTCTTCCTCGTTCTTCAAAATATTGTCTGCTATCTGGTTCAGGTAGTTTTCATCCGGTTCGTGATGATGTGCTTCAGCTTCGCCTTCTTCATGAGTGTGTTCGTGTTCATGCTCATTGACTTTACGGAAATAGCCTTTTACAAAATCCCGCATTTCTTCCGCAGTAACATTGAGCCCGTGTTCTTTGATAATTTTGTTTTCGATAAGCTGCCATTTGATAACATCGCGGTGCTGCTCAAAGTCCTCTTCAATCTTTTCTTTGGTTAGTTTGGTATCTGTCTGTGTTTCCAGAATATATCGTTTCAGGAAAGCCTCGGGCAGATCGAACTGTGTATTGTTGCGGATAATTTCCGTAGCATCGTTCACAAACTTACGTTCACATTCCTTTTGATAACTATCAATAGCGTCCTTGCGTATCTGCTCTTTCATCTGGTCAATGTTTTCGATGGGCAGCCCTGGATATACCTTTTTATAAAATTCTTCATTCAGTTCGGCGTTTTTGTTGCGGTTGATAAGCTTAACCGTGAAACGGAACAACGAAGAGATATTTTCAAGCTCTTCCTTTTTCTTGCCGATAAAATAGGCGGCTTCAAAATCGTTGCGGCCTATCTCTTTTGGATTAACATCCACAAATTCGCCGGCCTTGAGTCCACGGAATTTACTTCTCTTCTCTTCGTCAGCCAGTTGTTCCATGTAAATAAACGCATCATTTTTAATTCCGCCCTCTTTCAGGTTCCCGTTTTCATCCAGTTCGGCAAATTCACCCGAAATCATATCGTTATCATCCACCATTTCAACCTGTTCGAAGGTGCCATGACGTTTTTGCATTTCGGCCAGGTACTTTTCCACAGTTTCGTCGGTAACGCTGATTTTGTAATGATTAACCTGAGTTTTATCGGTAATATCCACGGTAAATTCAGGAGCAAAAGCAATATCGAACCAAAAAGTCAGGATGGTATCCTTATCGAGATCGATGGGCGTATTTTTCTCCTCATTTGCCAGGGGAGCGCCCAGAATGTTGATTTTTTGTTCGTCAATATATTTATATAAAGCTTCGCTATATTCTTTATTCACTACTTCATAAAGCAGTGATTTTCCGTACATTTTTTTCACCAGGCCAAAGGGAACGTGGCCGGGCCTGAACCCGGGCATATTGGCTTTACGCTGGTATTCCTTGAGCTGTTTGTCAACTTTTTCCTGATAATCGGCCGGTTCGAGTTCAATTTTTATCGAAGCCGTGAGTTCACCTGTTTTTTCCTGTTCTATCTTCATCTAAATTCTGTTTTTATGTTGTCTGTCTGAAAATTATAATTGAAGAAATCTTTTTTCAATTAATCCTTATTACGCATGCCTGCCCGCCTCAGACAGGGATGTAGGGACTTGCGCCAAAAAGCGGACAACCTGTCTGTTGCCAGGCAGGTTTCTCGTCCCGTTTTCGTCAAAGAACGTAAAATTTATCCTGTTCATCATCATTCCGTGCGGATGAAGGGACTCGAACCCCCACGTCTTTCGACACCAGATCCTAAGTCTGGCGCGGCTACCAATTACGCCACATCCGCAAAACGAGGTGCAAAGATACAAAAAAATTAAAATCTCAAATACAAGCAATTAATAATATTATATTGAGATAAATCGCATAAATCACAGCTTAAACTGATTCATAAATAATTACTCAAATTATTCTACTTTTGCGCACTTCAAATTGGGAAATATGTTGTTTTTGTTGTTGGCCATCGTAACCTCGAGTCTTATTTTTATTGCATTCAAATTATTTGAAAAAAACGGAATAAGCAATATACAGGCAATTACCGTTAACTATCTGACAGCGGTAATAATCGGATATCTCTCTACCGAAGAAATCATCACAACATACGTTGTTTTTGGCAAGCCCTGGTTTTATTTTTCTGTTGGCTCCGGGATTTTATTGATAGTAACCTTTTTGGTTTATGCATATTCGATTCAAAAAGTCGGGATTGCCATTACCAGCGTTTCGGGCAAAATGTCGGTAATTATTCCTGTACTTTTGGGATTACTGGTATTTCAGGAAGAAGCAATCTGGATAAGGATTATCGGAATTGTTACCGCCCTGCTTGCTTTTTACCTCACGCTGATGAAAAACCGCGAGCAAAAAGCTAAGGCCATATTTTTTGTTTTTCCGGTGCTGCTGTTTTTGGGCAACGGACTTAACGACTGCGTGTTAAAGATATCACAGGAACTCTATATCCAAAATGATTTCAGCATGTATTTGACCATAGCATTCGGAGTTTCGCTAATAGCCGGAGCTATAATTATTACTTTTTTGTTGATAACCAAACAACAAAAAATACATTATAAAAACCTCATTGCAGGAATTATTCTGGGTATCCTGAACTGGTATTCCACCTATTTTTTCTTTGCAGGACTTGCACAATTCGATGTAAGTGTGTTTATACCGGTTTTCAATGCCAGTGTGGTTTGCATTGCTGCCCTCACCGGCTATTGGTTCTTTAAAGAAAAGCTCTCCGGTATAAATATCGTTGGCATAGCGCTGGCTGTAATTGCCATAATATTTATCGCCTGGAAATAAAAAAAGGCCTCCCTTTCGGAAAGCCTTT